>NZ_JBHMFC010000021.1:0-116569 GCF_042427585.1 Mariniflexile ostreae
GATTTGACACAACCATTGCAAGTTGGTTGGGTTTCAACTATCTATCATTTATGGCAATATTCCTAAAGAAAATGAAAAGCAAAAAGTTTAAATGACCTCAATAAATAAAAAAAACACCTGTTCAAATGTATTTCGAACAGAGCTGAAATGTAGTAATAATATGGCCCAAAAACCAAGCATCCCAAAAGGCACCAGAGACTTTAATCCAGAACAAGTTGCCAAACGTAATTATATTTTCAATACCATTCGTAATGCTTTTGAAACTTTTGGATTTCAACCTATTGAGACGCCTAGTTTTGAGAATTCAGATACGCTAATGGGAAAATATGGAGAAGAAGGCGATCGTCTAATTTTTAAGATTTTAAATTCTGGCGATTATTTATCTAAAGCAAATGAGCAGGCTTATCGTGAAAAGGATTCTAATGCTTTAATATCTAGTATTTCTGAAAAAGCCCTGCGCTACGATTTAACCGTTCCCTTTGCCCGTTACGTGGTACAGCATCAAAACGAGATTGAATTTCCTTTTAAACGTTATCAAATACAACCTGTATGGCGTGCCGATAGGCCTCAAAAAGGACGTTTTAGAGAATTCTTCCAATGTGATGCCGATGTAGTGGGAAGTTCTTCGCTTTGGCAAGAGGTTGAATTTATACAACTTTACGACACGGTTTTTTCAGCATTAAAACTAGAAGGGGTTAATATAAAAATCAATAACAGAAAAATATTATCTGGTATTGCAGAGGTTATTGGAGCTTCAGATAAATTGATCGATTTTACGGTGGCACTTGATAAGCTTGATAAAATAGGCGAGGAAAAGGTAAAGGAAGAGATGTTGTCCAAAGGCATTCCTCAATCGGGTATTGATAAATTAAAACCTTTGTTTACATTGTCAGGGTCTTTTGAGTCTCAAATAAACGGTTTAAAAGGTATTTTAGAGGCGTCTGAAGAAGGTCAAAAAGGTATTGAGGAATTGGCTTTTATAAACTCGGCCATTTCAGCTTTAGGACTCACAACGGCAACAGTTCAATTAGATGTTACCTTAGCCCGTGGCTTAAATTATTATACAGGTGCTATTTTTGAAGTTTCTGCCCCAGAATCTGTACAAATGGGCTCCATTGGCGGTGGGGGCCGATACGACGACTTAACGGGTATTTTCGGTATGAAAGATGTAAGCGGTGTAGGGATTAGTTTTGGTCTAGACCGTATTTATTTGGTTTTAGAAGAATTGAACTTATTCCCCGAAGCTGTTAGTAGAAATATTGAGGTGCTTTTTATAAATTTTGGAGATAAAGAAGCACTTTTTAGCTTAAAAGCTATTAAACAACTACGTTTAAAAGGCATTAATGCAGAACTGTATCCCGACGCAGCTAAAATGAAAAAACAAATGAACCATGCTAATAAACGAGCTATTCCTTTTGTAGTTTTAGTAGGTGAGGAGGAGTTGAATTCTAATACCTACACCTTAAAGAATATGGTTTCTGGCGACCAGTTAAACGTGACGTTAGAGGCTTTAGTAGATAAAATAAAAACGTTCTAAAATTTAATTTAGGACGTTTTTTAGAGTGTTATTTTGGAAGGTTTAAAAAAATAAGCCCAACCTAACTAAAAGCAAAATATCATTTTGGATAGCGTTGCTTGATGTTTCTAATCAAATCTTCTAACCCGTTCAATTTTAATTCATACACTTGTTTCAGCATATCGCCTAGCTTTCCTTTAGGGAGTCCTTTGTTATGATACCATACCACATAATATTCTGGCAAATCGATTAAATAACGGTCTTTGTATTTACCAAAAGGCATCTTGGTATGTGCTAAACTTATTAAAAAATCTTTATCGGGGCTCATTCAATTCAAAGGTTTAAATTTTGATGGTTTCTACAACGCATGATTAAACATAACATAACAACGGTTTTTATGTTTAATCACGCTTAATAGAAGCATCTTTTTGTTAAAACTTAAGGATGCAATAGTTTTTATTCTACTTCTACAATGCTTAAATCGTGGTATTTTACTAAATAGACCGAGTCGTTATAATAGCCTCCAAAAGGTTTCTTTTTATACGCAAACTTGTTTTCAACATACTTTGTAAGTGGCGATTGGTTAACAGATAAGTACATGTCATCTGATGTCACTAAGCGCAACACAACATCCATGGTTAGATCAAAACCTTTTACAGCTCTGCTGTTTGGTGTCGAGTTGTACATGCTCTCATATTTTTTTATGAATGAATTGGCTTCTTCAGAATTATACGGTTTTGAAATTGTAGCATAATGAAAACTAAGGCTTGATAAATGGTCATTAGAAATTTCATCACCTTCAAAAGCGCTATTGAAATTGGTTGTTACTAAAACAATGTCAACCTTAGATCTTCCTGTGTTTTTGTTTTCACTCTGAATTAAAGAATTTAAGATACTGGAAACATTGGAGGCTAAACCTTCACTAGCAGTTTCAATAAATACAACGTTTTTTCCAGGTTTTAACGAGCCTCTAATATCTTCTATCATAATGTAATATTGGTCTTTTCCATTTTTATCTTTTCTGGAACGCACTTGTTTGGCTTGGCTAAAATGCTGTAAAATATAACTTGCTGTAGTGGCATGTTTGGTATCGGAAACAATAATAATATTATTTACCGTAGAATCCGATTTCACAAAATTAATAACCTTTTCTTTTAATAGATCGTTTGAGGGTTTGGCTTGAAATACATTATCATAAAGATTTAGGTTTTCACCAATAGGTGAAATTATAGGTGTGTTGGTTTTTTTTAATTCTGAAGCAGCTCGGTTAAAAGTATTAGGCGTTAGGGGGCCGATTACCGCATCCACATCGTCAAAATTATTAGTATTTAAAATAGTCGAAACTTCATTCGCATCATATTTAGTATCGTAAACATCTACCTTTAAAGAAATGCCTAAGGCTTTTAAAGAATCAATGGCTACCAAAACACCTGAATGAAAATCTAAAGAAACATCTAAATAGGGGTCTTTGCTTATTTGGTCGCTTATCCCTAACGAAGAATCCATATCGACACGATTGAGCCTAAAAGGCAGCATAAGCGCAATATGCTTGTTTTTGTAAGTTTTTATTTCTGTAGTTAAATCGACTTTTTTTGCAGTTTCCTCAAGACTTGATGCGACTTTGGAAAAAGGTGTTTTTAACACCATACCTACTTTAAGTCCTGTTTCTTTAAGTTCTGGGTTTAAAGATTCTAAAGTCTCTTGGTCGATGCCCAACTTAAGTTTTAATCTATAAAAGCCTTCTTTGGGCAATACTTTATAATAGCTGTATTTTTCGTCAACTTCTTTCTCTTCTTCTGTTTTTATATTGGGTACTTTTAGCATTTGGCCTTCTCTAAGAGCCTCACCCATATCGGGGTTTAAGTCTTCCAATTCTTTTACAGTAATGCCAAATTTATAAGCTACTCGCCATTTCCCTTCTTTTGATAAGACCTTATACATTTTCGTTGACTCTGTTTTTTTAACAACCTCGGTTATTTTAAAAACAGGAATTTTTAATTTATCTCCTTTTCTAAGCGGATTGGCATATAAAAAGGTGTTGTATTTTTTTATTTCATCCTCCGCAATATCATACTCCTTAGCCAAGCTATAAAGGGTTTCTTTTCTGCCCGTTTTATGGGTTTTAAAACCTTTTAATTCTTTTGTGGTGCTTACTTCTTCTGGTTTTGAGGCCTTGGATAGCGGAATAATTAAAATGGTATTGGGCTTGAGCTCTTTTCTAGCATCTGGATTTAGCTTGTAGATATCGGCAGTGGATATAAAATAACGTTTCGCTATCGCTTCAATGCTTTCTCCTTTTTTTACTTGATGCGTACTGAAGTTTTGTGCCTGGATCGATTGATAACCAAATGCGAAAACCAAAATTAATACTAAAAAAAATCTGTTCATAATGTAGTGGTGTGCTGGATATAAAAATATAAAATACTATGGATTAAACTATATACGTTTTTTTTCTAAGATAAAGATGATTGCTATAGAATTAAACTTCCATTTTTAGTGTTAGCATATAGTATGCCAAAAAAATATTCCAAAAACATCCTGTACTATAATGGACAAGGATGTTTTTGGATTGTTTAAAAAAAGAAAAAAACACGTACTATTTACTCACTTTATTATAAAGCCCTTTTAAGGCTTTTTTTTATAAGGCTTAAAAAGGAACAGGGGCTTATTCCCATTCAATTGTAGCAGGTGGTTTTGAACTAATGTCATAAACCACTCGATTAACGCCTTTTACTTTATTAATGATATCGTTTGATGTTTTTTGTAAGAATTCATACGGTAAATTTACCCAGTCTGCGGTCATGCCATCGGTACTTTCAACAGCTCTCAGTGCCACACATTTTTCGTATGTCCGCTCGTCGCCCATAACGCCTACACTGTTAACAGGGAGCAACATAGCGCCCGCTTGCCACACCTTATCGTATAAGCCCCATGCTTTTAAGCCATTAATAAAAATAGCATCTACTTCTTGTAGGATGCGTACTTTTTCTGCTGTAACGTCACCTAAAATACGAATTCCTAATCCTGGTCCAGGAAAAGGATGACGTCCTAAAAGTTCAGGATCTATTCCTAAAGTAGTTCCTACTCGGCGTACTTCATCTTTAAAAATTGCACGAAGCGGCTCTACGATTTTAAGTTTCATAAAGTCGGGTAAGCCCCCAACGTTGTGATGGCTTTTTATAATGGCAGAAGGGCCTCCCGTTGCCGATACGCTTTCAATAACATCAGGATAAATAGTACCCTGCGCCAACCACTTCACATCTTCTAGCTTATGGGCTTCGTCATCAAATACTTCTATAAATGCATTGCCTATGGCCTTTCTTTTTAATTCGGGGTCTTCGATACCTGCTAGGGCATCTAAAAAACGCTTGGAAGCATCTACCCCTTTTACATTAAGGCCCATCCCTTTGTATTGCTCTAAAACGCTTTCGAATTCATTTTTACGTAGTAAGCCGTTGTTTACAAAAATACAATACAGGTTTTTACCTATGGCTTTATTGAGAAGAACTGCTGCAACGGTAGAATCTACGCCGCCTGAAAGCCCCAATACAACCTTGTCGTTTCCTACTTTTTCTTGAATGGCCTCTACAGTTTCTTCAACAAAAGATAATGGTGTCCAGTCTTGATTTAGGTTCGCGATGTTTACTAAAAAGTTTTTCAACAATTGTTTACCATCTGTGGAATGATATACTTCTGGATGAAATTGAATGGCATAGGTTTCTTCACCTTCAATTTTATAGGCAGCATTTTCAACATCATGTGTACTGGCTATTAAAACACCACCCTCTGGTAAATGCTTGATTGTATCGCTATGGCTCATCCAAACTTGGCTGCCCTCTTTAATGGTATCAAATAGACCCTCGTCTTTTTTAATAAAGGATAAGTTTGTACGGCCATATTCCCTTGTATTGGATGGGGCTACTTCTCCACCCGAAAAATGTGCTAAATATTGTGCTCCATAACAAACCGCAAGCATGGGCTTTTTTTGCCGTATTTCAGATAGGTCTGGATGTAAAGCGTTTTCTCCTCTTACGGAAAACGGACTACCAGAAAGAATTACCGCTTTGTAATCTGCTATGTTTGACGGAATTTTGTTAAATGGATGTATCTCGGAGTAAATGTTGAGTTCCCTAACTCTACGCGCAATAAGCTGTGTATATTGCGATCCGAAGTCTAAAATAAGTACTTTATCATGTTGCATGCGCAAAAATAGCAATTGATTTTAGATAGACGAATGACCACTGCCTGTTTTTTTTGTTTTTTTGTGATTTTTCACATCAAAAGCATAAAAACCCCTTAATTTACAGGATTGGCATCTCGGGGGGGACTTTTCAGAACAATTTGAAAAGATGCTAGTATGCCCAGTTTTTATACTGAGGGTATTGCCATTTAACACCTCTAGTTAAAAGAAGAGGGGTGTTTTGTAATTTTGTTAGAGTTTAATAATAACAAACGCTTGGTTTAAAGGGTTTAAGTTTTCTATAAGGGTGGGGACTAACCGGCTTCCATGTTCGAGGTAAAACTCTGAGAAGTTAGCATTTCGTTCTTGAAGGCTTTGGTTGGGAAACAATTCATTTTGAAGGTCTGTCATTCTTAAAACCTGATCGGACAACTTTCTTTTTTGAGCAGTAAGCAATCGCTTTTCAAGATGTTCTAGTCCCTTTAATTGTTTGGTTTCTTGAGCTTTTACAGCTCCAATAAAAGAGGCATCCGTCTGTTCTGCTAATTCATATATATGGTTAAACTGCTGTTTTAAGTGTGCTTTTTGTTTAGAAAAGTCAATATCGATATTTGAAATTTCTCTTACTTTCTTGTTAATGAAGGCATTGTGCTTTAAAAAGAGGTCTTCGTTGGAAATAGAAAGGTTTTGAAGCTTTTCATTCTGCTTTTTCGTTTCGATTAATGCCGAATTACGTAAAAGCAATACAGGAAAAGGGATTTTTACATTATTAAAATAATCTTTTAATTGAAACCAGTATGCCAACTCACCGCCACCGCCAATATAGCATAGATTAGGTAAAATCACTTCTTGGTACAAAGGCCGCATAATGACATTGGGTGAAAAACGTTCTGGCTTGTCATGAAGGTGTTTTAACATCTCACTCTTGCTCCATGATAGCTTTGTATTGAGAACTTTATAAAAGTTGTCTTCAAAAACAATACGTTCCCTTAAGTGATCATCTAAATAAAACAGATTGATTTCTCTAGGGTTCACTTGTGCTGTATAGCCTTCTTTTAAAAGAGCTTTACTTGTCTCCGTTACGGTATTAAAAGAGGTTTGGTGCAAGAGCTCCTCTTCCATAAACGGTATAAACTGTTTTTTTAGCTCTGGATCATGGGCATCTAGGATAACCAGCCCGTGATCCTGGAACAATTCGTTTGCCAAAAACCGTGTGGCTTCGGCCAGATTATCATGCTCTAAATACGATTTTTTAAATAAGGATTTTATATATTCTGCATTAGCACTACCACCCAAATCTTTCGAAAATAATTCGAAAACAGGTTCTAAATCTTCCGTAGACAAATCGCCAACAGCCCCTTTTGATTTCCTATTCCAACGGATTTTCTTTCCTTTAAAATTAAAGAAATTGATTTCTTCAAAGTCATGGTCTTCCGTAGCCATCCAATATATGGGTACGAAATCAAATTCAGGATGTTCATTTTTTAACGTTTTGGAAAGGTTTATGGTAGAAACTATTTTATAAAGAAAATATAAGGGGCCCGTGAATAAATTTAATTGATGCCCTGTAGTAATGGTAAAGGTGTTCTCCGATTGTAAACGATTAATGTTTTCAAGCGTTAATTTAGAAGCGTCTAGGCTCTGATACTGTTTTGTTAAAACAGAAACTAAGGTTGTGCGGGTTTTGTTTTGAAATGATTGCTTTTTTTCTTCCATCTGAAATTTAAAATTCTCAAGAGAAGGAAAATGGCTATAAAAAGGTTTCAACGGGCTTTTTTCATCTAAATAATCACAGATGAGCGATGAGAAGTATCCGGTTTTCCTAAATGAAATAAAATCTGTAGGCATAGTGCTTTATAAATTTATGTAAAGATAATGCCTTTTATAAAATTTTAGCGTATCAGATTTTTTTAGTATTTTTTTAACTAAAGCGTATTTTAAATAGTTTTGTTTTTCTAAGAAATTATTGGTATCTTACATAGGGTCAGGTTGTTAAAGTGTTGTGTTATGAAAAGCCTATTTGTTAAACAAAATATAAGAATATATTTCTTTTCAATCTGGATATTATGTGTGTTTTTTGGGTACCAAAATATTAACGCTTTGCAGGTGGTTTCTGTACAGGATACCATAACGTTTACAGAATTAAAGGGTACGGTATTAGATGATCAAGACCAAAAACCATTGGTGTATGCCGACTTAAACCTTAAAGGCACGAACATCGGTACGATTACAAATGCTGAAGGGGAGTTTTTATTAAAAATTTTGACTAAACATCTAAATGGTATTCTTGTCATTTCCCATTTGGGCTATCACTCTATTAGTATAAAACTTTCTGAATTAAAGGAGGGTTCTAATACTATATATTTAAAAGAGGCCGTAACTACTTTAGGTGAAATACATTTGGATATCATGAAAGATCCAGAAGCTTTAGTTAGGGAAACTTTGAAGCGTAAAGCGGATAATTATTATAATCATCCAGCTATTATGATGGCATTTTATAGGGAAACCATAAAAAAACGAAATAGAAATGCTTCGCTATCAGAAGCTGTTGTTGAGGTTTATAAAGAACCTATAAAATCGAATAAGGACGATGCTATTAAGCTTATAAAAGCCAGAAAAAAGACCAATTACTCTCGTTTAGATACGCTTGCGTTAAAACTTCAGGGTGGCCCTTTTAGTAACTTATATACGGATATGATAAAGTATCCAGAATATGTTTTTAACCAAAGTAATTTATCAGATTATGTTTTTAAATATGTTCAAACTTTAAAAGCAGGTGCCAACGAAGTTTATGTTATTGATTTTGAGCAACGACCTGAAATAAAATATCCTTTGTATTATGGTAAGATTTATATAGATGCTAAATCCCTGGCTTTAACAAGTGCAATCTATAAACTAAACGTGGCAGATAGAGAATTAAGCAGTGAAATGTTCGTTAAAAAGAAACCCAATCGTGTGGATGCGTATCCTACAGAAGCGTCTTACCGGGTAGATTATAGAATTAAAGATGGCAAATGGTTGTTTGGATATAGCAATATAGCCCTAACTTTTAAAGTAAAATGGAAACGTAAATGGTTTAGCAATACTTACACGTTAAATAGCGAAATGGCTATTACAGATTGGGAACAAAATGTAACTGGAATAGATAAACCCAAAAAACGTTTAAAACCTACTATGATTTTAAGTGATGAAGTTTCAGGTTTTTCAGACCCCGATTTTTGGGGCGAATTTAATATTATAGAACCTGAGGCTTCTATAGAATCTGCTATTAATAAAATAAATAAACGGTTAATAAAAAATGGAACATAATGCCATAAACGTATTTGTAAAGGTTTTTTGTTTTTTTCTGTATGATATATGGTTAAAGAGAGTTGTTTAGCCATACAAAACAAAAGAGCACGAACATTTAAAATAAACAAGAGTGGGTAAGTGCATGATTAAAACAGATTATAAGTAAAGGTTTACAAATTTTTGTGTGTTTTTAAGTAATAAAGAACTGGATTGTAAATGAAAATTATTGAACTTTAAGAGGTCTATTCATTATAAAATTAGAGTAAGCTATTCTTCAATGATATAATGAATAGGCTTAAAGCGACCTCCATTACTATCTTCTGCAGAACAGGCTGTTAAAGCCACCAATAAATCCATTTGCGCTTCAAATTTGATATAGTCCCCACCTTTTGAAGTAGGTGGTAGCACCGATAATTTCCCTTTTTGGTCGAATTGTACATTCATAAAAATATTAAATGCTGTTGGAATGTCGTCCATGCTTAGGCCAAATGGTTTTAAATTGGTATAGAGGTTTTCTAAACAACTGGGGTGGTAGCCTTTATAGTTATACATAATTTCAAAAGTTTCCTTGCTACAAGGTGCCAATAAAAAATCGTTTCTACCATTGGTGTCTTCAATAATTTTAACCATTTTATTAGAACGGTTACTCCATAAGAAATGGCCTTTTGTTAGTAAAATGGATTCTTCGAAATCTAATGATTTTCCTGAAGATAATTTTTCATTTACATCATGGCTGTTAAAAAGCACCATGTCGCTTACTTGTTGTCCCATCGGATCAATAACCGTTAAAAAAGCTCCTTTTTTCAGTTTAAAAGCTTTTCCTGTTTGTTTTTCAATATGATGTATTGCTTTCATCTCAGTTCTGTTTTTTATGGAAAGGGCATTTCCAATCATTTTCTACTTGCCTTCCACTATATTGTTTGGCTTCAGTTTCTTTTCCAAAATCTCTTAATACGGGATTAATGTGCCCTTGAAGTTTTTTATCACGCAATCTAATTCTTTTTTTTACTTTTTCGTAAGCGCCCATATCACGTAATTTTTCAAACTGAAAATGTAAATTAAAAACAATGGTAGGGTAAGGGCTTTGTCTTGCTAATCGTGAACTATTGGGGTGTAGCCCTACAATGTAAAAGGGTTCACCCTTAATACTAAAACTAAAATCAGGGTCATTAGGATTATCACTTACCGTTTGTGCCCACTCACAATCGTCTAGCTCATGTAGCTTTTGAAGTGTATTCCATAGTGCTTTTTCAAACTGTATTTCAGAATCAAAAAAACTGTTTGGAAATACTGCAATAAACGATTCAAATGCATTAGAATCGAAATCATAATGGTTTAAGAACGTTTCTAAATCCTCTAGTAGTGCATGTAAACTTTCTTCTTTTTTAATACTGTCGTATATTTTTAAATGATAATTATCTGTTAGAAATACTGTTTTTGCCATAACACAAGGGTGCTTTTTCTTCAAGATAAAATCTTTATATTCCGCTTTAATAGAATCCATAGCTGGGGGAGCTTTTATGCTTTTCATATTCATAATCACTATATTATAGTTCTAATCCCTGATTTAAGATGTGGGGGTTCATTTTAACTCAAAACATCTTTGTATTAATTTCAAAATTATTAGTCATATACTAAACTTGATTATCCAATTGGTTTTTATTTTGTCTCATTTAAGTATTAAGACAGAAACTGTTTGTATAAGTCAGTATTTCGTTCGTACGGATTAATATGTGCAGTTGTTAAAATATAATTTTACTAACCTAATAATTTTATTATGACTTTACAGGACTCTTTTTGGTTAGTAATATCTGTTTTGGGTATTTATACCATCATCATTATCATAACACGGATTTTTGGCCTGAGAACATTTGCTAAAATGTCTAGTTTCGATTTTGCGTCTACAATTGCAGTGGGGTCGGTATTGGCCGCTATAATTTTAAATAATGATTATTCCTTGTTAAAAGGAGGAATAGTATTAGTTACCATTATAGGTTTTCAAAGTTTATTTACCTTTTTAGTTCGAAAAAACGAGGTTTTAAAAAAGCTTTTTACTAATAAACCACAGATTATTATGTGGGAAGGTAAAATTTTACATGAGCAACTTAAGCATTGCAATGTGGGTGTAGATGATTTATTGGCAAAATTAAGAGAAGCTAATGTACATCGTTTTGAAGAGGTAAAAGCTGTAGTTTTTGAAAGTACTGGCGATGTTTCGGTAATACATAACGATAGCAATAAAGAAATTGAGCAGCAATTACTCTTAGATGTGAATACAGAAAACATATGGGATAAAAGCTTATAAAATGAATAAACAACTTTTTTTTATAGCCCTTATTTGTGTGAAATTATATTATGAAATTTATTTTATGTACACCTGTTTAACAGAGTATTATTCTATGTAATTTTGAAGACATATGCGAATGGAAAAACAATATTTCAATATGTTGTTTTTACAAACAGCAACTAAAGTAAATATAGACTTATATGTTTGTTTCTGCACTGTTGATTATAGTTGGGTTTCTAGGTTTAATTTTTGGTGCTCATTGGCTTGTTGATGGTGCATCGGCTTTAGCTAAAAAGCACCATATTCCCGATTTGATTATTGGTTTAACTATTGTTGCCTTTGGAACTTCAGCTCCAGAATTGGTTGTTAATTTAGTAGCTTCTCTTGATGGATTTTCAGATATCGTTTTAGCCAATATAATTGGTAGTAATAATTTCAACTTGTTTATAATATTGGGTGTTACGGGATTGATATTTCCTATAGCCATACAGGCCTCGACCGCTTGGCGAGAAATTCCTATATCCCTAATAATAACAATAGTTTTATTCGGACTTGCTAATGATTTTTTTATTCATCAGAAATCAGAAATATCAAGACTTGATGGTGGTGTTTTACTTCTATCTTTCATCTGTTTTTTGTTTTATATATTGAAACAGCTGAAAAGGGATGGAATAGAGCCCCTTCATGATATACCAAAGTCAGCTATTAAAATTTGGAGTTTGATTTTAGTCGGGTTTATCGGTCTTCTTATTGGCGGGAAATTAGTAGTGGATAATAGTATAGGAATTGCTACAGATTTAGGGGTTAGCCAAAAAATAATTGGCTTAACCATCATTGCAGCAGGTACCTCATTACCTGAATTAATTACGTCTATTGTAGCTGCCCTTAAAAAGAATAGTGATATAGCCATAGGAAATGTTATTGGTTCTAATATATTTAATATTCTTCTTATACTTTCTATTAGTGCTTTAGTAAAGCCTATCACATATAATCGGATTTTTAATCAAGATTTAGGCATATTGATTGGGGGAACCGTTTTTCTATTAATTGCCATGTTTACAGGTAAGAGAAAAAAACTGGACAGGTGGGAAGCATTACTATTGGTTGGTTTTTATTTGATGTATACCGTTTATTTGGTTTCTAAAGAATTTTAAAGTTTCTTACAGTTAATTAATCAAAAGCTAAATTTGTGAAACCTGTAAAGGACCTCCTTGGGTTTCTAGTAAAAAAAAGCTTTAATGCAATAGTGTAAAACGTACTTCAACCTGTATGTTTTATGCTCCAAAATACCAATTCGCCAAAGAAAAATAGATTAAGACGCCACAAATATCTGCAATAGACGTAATTAATGGTGCGCTTGCTGTTGCAGGATCTAGTTTAAATTTAGTTAAGAGGAAAGGGAGTAGGAGTCCAATAATACTTCCGTTCATAACCGTTAGTACCATGGTAAGGCTTACTACCAAAACAATTTCTGGTGCCCGATAACTTGCAATGGCAGCCACACCTAAAGCCATTGTAATACCCAACAATAAAGACACCAAAATTTCTTTTCCTATTAATTTATACCAGTCCGAAAGTTGTACATCTCCTATCGCAAGTGAGCGTATCATTAAAGTGGCCGATTGCGAGCCTGCGTTTCCACCACTATCAATGAGTAAGGGCAAGAAAAACACCAAGGAAACCATAGATTCGATTACCCCTTCGTAATTGGAGATAGCTGCACCTGAAAATACGTTCATAAATACAAGTGCTACTAGCCAGACAATTCTATTTTTATATAATTTAAAAACCCTTTCTTTTAATGGATTGGCGATGGCTTCCTGAAAAGAACCGAATTTATGAAAATCTTCGGTGGTTTCTCTTTCTTCAACATCCATGATGTCATCAAACGTTACAATACCTAATAAAATCCCTTCTTCACTAACTACAGGTAAGGCAGCGCGATCGTACTTTTTGAATTTTTGAATAGCAGTCTCTTGGTCGTCCATAGCATTTAGCGCTACAAACCGAGAGTCCATTAAATCTTCAATTTTTTGAGATGGAGAGGCTAAAATTAGTTCTTTTATTCTTATGTCATCAACCATTTTCCAGTCTTGGTCTACTATAAAAATAACATTTAAAGTTTCAGAATCTTTGCCGTACTTTCGAATGTGGTCAAAAGCTTCTAAAACTGTAAAACTAGATTGTATCGCTACAAACTCTGGTGTCATTAAGCGTCCAATACTATCCTCTGGATACCCAAGCAATTGATTGGTAATGTCTCGCTCTTCCTCAGAAAGGTGCTGTATTAATTGTTGGGCAATTTTACCAGGGAGTTCTTGAAAGAAAGCCGTTCTGTCGTCTGGTTTTATATCATTAAGTAGCTGTACAATACTTTGGGGTTTATGGGTTAACCCATTGATGATTTCTTCTTTTGTTTCATGTTTTAGGTTCCTGAAGACCCTTGTGGCTAGTTTACGGCTCAGGATTCTAAAAAGAATTATTTTTTGGTCTGTTTCTGGTGCGTTTTCTATAATTTCAGATACTTGGAAAGCATCCTTTTCATTTAAGCTCGTTTTTAATGTTTTCCATTGCTTCGTTTTTACAAGGCTTAGGTAATGAGTTGTTAAGTCCACCATAATTATTGTTTAATTCATGTCCTTCTATAAGCTCCAATAGATTAATTACAGGTGTTTTTAAAGCTTATAAATAAAATGTTTACATACCGTTTAACTGCAAAGGTAGTACTTAATGTAGGATGACACTTAAAAAATAATTTTAATGAAACCTTATCCTTTTTTAAGGAAAGCATTGATTTTAAGCTGAAGGAGGATTACCATCGTTAAGAAAGACACAAGAATGATTAAAACTAAAAAACCTATTTCAGAAGAAAGGGATGACAAATCCCCATCGTAAAAAGCAATTTTTCTAAATCCGCTTAAAAATTGGGTTACAGGAATAAACTGTGCAACACTAGTGATAGCATGAGGAATAGCCGATGTAGGCCATGTAAATCCACTTAATATAAAGGCAGGTGTTGAAATAACCATTAAAAATTCGGTAGCTTTTAATTGACTGGGAATTGCAATAGAAAAAAGCATTCCTATACATATGGATGCTAATGTTAGTAAAATTGTTAAAACCAACATGGGCAGATTAAAAATATCGGCTTCTACTCCAAAAAAAGGAAAAAGTGTACTAACCAATAGCCACATAAAAGGAAGCATTAACAAAAAAGGTGTGGCTTTTAATAGGATGTGGTAAAAAGAGGATTTGTTTTTCTTTACCAATGTACCAAAATAACCATCTTCAAAATCTCTTGAAAAAACTAGTGCCATTGCTAAAAAAATAATTTGCTGCATAATAGCGGCCAATAACCCAGGTAGCATAAAGGTTACGTAATTTCCGGTAGTATTGTACAGTTTATTGAAATTGATTTTAAAGCTTTCGAAAGAAGCCTTTGCTTGCGCCGGGTGAAGGCCTTGTTTTTTTAGTGCTTCTATTTCCATTCCTGCATTAAGTGTCATTAAAACCGTATTAATGTGATTGCTTGCGGTATTGGCATTTAAAATATTTGCCATATTTAAATCTACCCGAATTTCAGGATGTTTTTTTTGTAAAATGCTTTTTTCAAAATGGTTAGGCAGAGTAATTACAGCAGCATATTGTTGTATAGGCATTTCGCTTCGGATAGCAACATCTGTAGTGCGTACATCCATTACAAATAAGCCTTCGTTATCTTCAAAAGCATCGATAATCTTGTCCGATGTGGGGCTTTGGTCTTGGTCTACTATCACAATTGGCAAGTCTTTTACTTTTGCCTGCTGGTACACAAAACCAAATAAAATACCATATCCAATGGGAGCTCCAAAAAAAATAGCCATTAAAACGGAATTCGAAAAAATTCGTTTAAACTCTACTTTAAGTAAGGTTGTAAAATTTTTCATGGTTTAGTGTTTAATTAAAACAGTGGCGTTGATATAAAACGTTTGCTCCGATATTTTTGAAATAGGTACGACTTTTAATTCGTAAATAGATTCCGATAGCTTGTACAGGGGGGCTGTGCTGGTAATATCGGCATATTGGGCAAGCTGTTTAATGGCGACGATTCTAGCCTTAATGTCTTTTTTTGTATAGGGATTGACCAAAATGAGTTCTTTACCTTGTTCAAAATCATAAATCTTGGATTCTGGAATGGTAAATCTAAAATAAACACTGTTGGTTTTATATCCATGGAACAACGTATACCCAGGAGTAAGCAATTCGCCCTCTTCTAAACTTATGGTTTCAATAGACATGTCTGCTGGTGCTATTAAATATTGTTCGTTAAATGCAGACAACACTTCCTCTTTGGCTCCTAAGGCCCGGTCCAATTGTCCTTGTGCTTGTGCTATTTGTTCTGCTCGAACCCCCTTTCTTACCTCATCTTGTTTGGCCTGTAAGCTCGAGACCTGTGCTTTTGCCATGTCGAGTTTCATTTTAACCTCATCAAATTGCTGTTGCGAAACCAAAGAGTCTTGAAACATGGCTTGTAATCTGTTATACGATTGTTGGGCAAATTCTAGTTGTGCCTTACCAGAATTTAACTGCCCGTTAATTTGATTTAATTGCTCTAAAGTAGCGCCATTAAACGCCATGTTTAGCTGTCCTTTGGCTGCGGTAATAGCGCCATCGGCTTGCATAATCTTAGCGGTAACTTCCGGAAGGTTCATTAAAGCAAGCGTATCGCCTTTTTTTACGCTTTGTCCTTCTTCTACGAAAATTTTATCAATTCTTCCAGCCATTTTACTGCTTACCGATAGAGTTTCAAATTTTACTTTTCCTCTATAGGAGGTAATAGGGTCTTTTTTACAAGCATTTAAGACTAGCATTGCAAAACAACTCAAAAGTATAATTCTATATGTTTTCATGTTCTTGTTTTTTTTGTTTCATTAGTATTGGAGTAAGCCTTTAGCGTGAAGTAAACTGGTTACGGCGCGTCGTTCATTAAAGAAGGACTCTTGTAATTTAAACTGAGCTTTCTCCAAATCGTTTAAGGCATTAAGCACATCTGTAATAGACGCTAAGTTGTTTTTGAACTGTTTGTCTACCATCTCATAGGTATCGTTTGCTAATTCAATTTCTTTTTGCACTATTTTTGTGTTTTGTAACGCGGCTTGATAAGTGAGTTCTGCTTTCGAAATTCCTAAGGCAATCATTTCTTCTGCATTTTCTATTTTTTCTTTATATTTCTGAGTTTCCAATTGAAGTTTTTTACTTTTCAATTTAGACTGATTACCATCAAAAACAGTCCACTGTATTCCAGCACCAATAAACCACTTTGGGTCTAAAAGGGATAGGTCGTCTTCTATAAATTCATAATGTCCTTTTACCGCAACTTTAGGGATAAAATGACTTTTTTCCATTTTTGATTGATAGTGTGTGGCTTTTTCAGCTTCTTCCAGAGCTTTAACTTCATTGCGTTTTTCGATATTTAACCCTGTATCTATGGCGAAAGATTGTAGTAACGGGTCGAGCTCTTTTAAACGCGCTCTTGTTTCTCCGGTGAGTTGATGGAGTACTTCTATTAATAGGATGTTATTGTGTTCGAAATCAAGCTTTTTAGCGGCTAATTGCTGTTGTGCCAGTTCAATTTTTTTTCTGCTTATGGGTGTTGTTAAACCATTTTCAATGGCTTTTCTTATGTAAAATTCTTGCTCATTTAGATAGTGTTCTGATGCATCCAATACCTTTCTAGATGCTTTTACAAGGGCTAGTTTATCGTAAGTTTCTATAATTGTTAAAGCGAGTTTGTCTTTTTCGGCCAAACCTGCAAAATTTAAAGAGGCTTCCTTGTGCTTGCTGGCTTTTAAAGCGTTGCTGGCTTCTAATCCACTAAATAGCACCCAATCTAAATCTACAGAGGTTTTTAAAATATTCTTGTCTTGTAAGTTTGGAGCGTCTTGCAAAGGGATATTGTTGGGAAAAGCGGTGTTAAAAGGAAGTCCTATCGCATCTTTAATTATAAGTTTTTGGGTTTCTAATAATAAAGTCTGGGTGTTGTCATCAAACGTAATGTCGTCGTTTAAGCGCGTAAAGCTTCCGTTAAAGGTCACTTTAGGCAGGAATACAGATTTTGCTAACTTTTGGTCCAACTGAGCCTGTTCTGCTTCTATACGATTGTTATTAATAGTGTGGCTCTTATTTAGGCCTTTGTTAATCAATTCCTTTAATATCGGGTCTAGCTGCTGTGCTTTAAGTGATATAGGTATCGATATGATAAGCGCCATCAAGAGAATTGATAGGGGTATTTGGCTTATTTTCATTGTGATTTTTTTTTTTTTAAGATAATGCAAAGATCTTATTAAAAATAAGTTTTTCCTTTGATCTATATCAAAAAGTTAAAACTTTAGAAAACACGCTATAAATATTTTATAACCCGATGCTCTATTTATCAGTACTGTTTTTCCTGATTCGACTTAAAGTTTCTTGTGTCATTCCTAAATAAGACGCCATATGGCCCAAGGGAACATGATGTGCAATGTCTGGAAACTCGGTAAGCATGTAATCATAACGTTCTCTGGCCGTTTGAAACTGGACGGCATTCAGTTTATTAACCACTCGTGTAAGCATTTCGGTAGAAACCAGTCTGCCTAGTTTTTCCATTTTGGGATATTTGGCAAATAAGATGTCTATTTTTTCTTTAGAAATACTATATAAAATAGAATCTTCTAGAACTTCTAAATAGTATAAGCTAGGACTTTGTTGAAAAAAACTATCTACGCTAGACATAAACTTGCCAGTACCAAAAAACCATTGGGTTATTTCTTTTCCGTTCTCTTTAAGGTAGTAACTTCTACCCATGCCTTGCTTTATAAAATACAGGGTTTTGCAAATGTCACCTTGCCGAACCAATTGTTGGTTTTTCGGAACGTGTTCTTCTATAAAATGCGCGCGAATATCCTTTAATTCTATTTCTGTAAAAGGAACGAGATGTATTAGAAAATGAGTGAACTCCATGTTTTTTTAAGCATTCTAGTTTCTAATGCATTTTAATACACGAAATTACTTGAAATATTAGCTAGAAGCAAATTTAATACTATTTCTTAATTAAATGTTCACTATATGTCGAAACAGTCTTGTAATTTTTGAAAATTACAAGACTGTTTGTTATCTAATAAAGACTCTTATTATAAGCGTATTTGGCTACTTATTATCTTTAGGTTACAAATAAATTGCTATTTATTTAGACTTTGAAAAATCTGTTGATAATTTGCATTATTGGGGGCAATTTCTAAAAGTTTTCTGCCTGTATTATAAGCCGAATGGTCGTCTTTTAAATTAATTTCGCCCAGAAGCTTTACGTATAAGAGGTTTTCATTATCATGAAAAATAGTTAAGGCTTTGTTGAGCACTTCAACAGATTTTTTATACATGCCTTCAGCCTGTAGTTTTAAAGCATAATTATAATAAGCTCTTATGTTTTCTGGTTTTTTGTTAGAAGCCTCTCCTAAGTATTTTAAGGCATTTTTTGAATCTCCCAGTTCATTGTACAACAACCCTAACATATAATAAGAGTTACCGTAATCGGGTTCTTGCTCAATAACTTTTAAATAAAGCTCTTTCGCCTCTTCCATTTCGCCTTGTTTATAGAGCAATAAGGCTAAATTCATTCGGGATAAATTAAAAAGATTATCCATTTCAAATGCTTTTCTGTAGGCTTTAATAGCTAAGTCTGTTTCGCCTTTTATTTCATGGTACACCGCAATAGCGTGTTGTCCAGAACCAAAATCGGCTCCCATATCCAATTCTGTTAAGTATTCTTTTTCTGCTTTTTTAAATGCATTGCTATGGCTCATATCTGCCTTAATACTATTAAAATACTTTACTGCAGCTATTCTAACCATACGATTGGGGTCTTGTAATAAAGGTTCGATATCATTATAACGACTGGGGTCGTTTATTTTTTCAAAAGATCGTATGGTCTCACTTCTAACAAGAATTGAAGAATCCTTTAAAAAGCGCCTCAGATCGTTAACTTCATCTGGAGAAAGCGGGTTTTCGGTATAAAGAGACATAGCGGTTGCTCTTGCTAATTCAGGATAATGATCCTCTGATATTAGGGTTTTCCAAGCGCCTTGGTCGCCTTCATAACCTGCCAATAAATAATTTGAAAAATGATCAAGTCGGGTAGTGCCGTAATTTTCATTAACAAAGTCGCTGGCCCAAGTGGCACTTTTATCTGTATGGCAGCCATTACAAGCGTTTGGGGTGCCGTATTTCACAGTTTGATCAGGTCTTGGTACCCTAAAGCTATGGTCGTGTCTGAAATCATTGCCCATATAGAATTTCCCCGTCATGTGGCAGTTGATGCATTGTGCCCCTTGAGTGTTGTTTTCATGGAAATGGTGGGATGGGGTATCGTATTTGGGCTCATGACAGCTCATGCACAAGTTGTTCCCCGTTTTTTTGAGCTTCAAGGAATGTACATCATGGCAATCGTAACAGGCAACACCATGTTGGTACATTTTGCTTTGTACAAAAGATCCGTAAACATAATCTTCGTCTTTTATTTGTCCATCTAATTCATAGGTAGGGTAGGTATATAGGCTAGGGTTGTAATGATCTAAAAAATGACCGGTATAGTCAAATTTTTCTGTGAGCTGGGCTCTTCTGGAGTGGCATCTGGCACATTTTTGAACCAAGTCTTTTGAAGATTCATTGTTGCCCATATATAATTTAGGAGCTTCTGCATGGTCATCTGGATTCTTATAAAATGACACATGTTCACTAGCTGGGCCATGACAAGCTTCGCAACTAACGTTAATTTCACTATAAGTGGTATTGAACGTGCTGGTTTTCGAATCGTAATTTTTTACAAGGTTGGTAGAATGGCAATCGGCACACGCGGTATTCCATCGCATGGCACCCCCTGTCCAATTTATCCACTCGTCATGTGCTAAGTCTAAGTGAGGTTGGAGATGGAACCATTTGTTTTTTTCCGTGTCCCATGCCGTAATCAAACACTGGTAGGCACCATCAGGAAACTTTACAATGTACTGCTGCAAAGGAGCAATACCAAACGTGTAGATTATTTTATAATCCTGGTAGTCACCATTCTTATCTGCGGTATTGACATAAAAATCACCATCTTTTTTAAAGAAAGTGCTTTTTACCCCCATGTGTTCAAAAGTTGAATTATTAAAATCAGCTAAAATACTAGTAGAATCCGCTAATGCCATGGCTAGGTCGTGGTGAGAACCTTTCCAACTGTCGTATTCGGTTTTATGGCAATCGATACACGCCTCTTTTCCAACGAATGTAGCATGAACCTTATTATAGGCTGTTTCTTTTTTTGCTTGATACTTATCCTCTTTACAGGCAAAAGTTAAAAACACTAAAAATATAAAATAAGTGCTTTTTTTTAAAAGGCTAGGAGATTTTTTAATAAAGAGGTTTTTAAAAGAGATTATTAGGAAAAAGCGCATTAATAAGAGATTTATAAATAAAGGTTATTGCATTTTTTAAAAGTATTTGTTTTTTTGTGACTAAAAGCAAATTTTTGTCATGTGTTTTGTCGTTAAATTTTGTATAGTGCGCTATTTACAGCAAATAAACCTGGCCGCGATGTGGTTTTAAAGCATCTCTAATGGGTTTCATGGCAGCTTCATCCACCACTAAAAAAGCGATAGCATGAGAGTTATTTAGCGCTTCAGAACCCGTAATGTTAATATCAAGTTTTTCTAATAAGATATAGTCTTTTAAGTGGATTTCATGATGTTTTGCTATTTTAAGGCCGTCAGGGCCATAAAAATCCCATATAAGTTTTAATTTCCGCATATTTTAATAAGATTTTGATTTTCAAAACGAATGAAGCAAATATAAAGGATTTAGAAAAGGTAGTCGCTTAAATTAGAGCTACAAATGATTAAAAACGGGTATAATTAAATTTATTTTTTTTTCGGTAGTATAAGCAACTTGCATTATAACGAGATATTAGTATTTTTGCAAGAACCCAATAATGCTTTAATAGTTTTACATAAATGGATTTAAAATATATTTTAACATTTTTATTAGTATGCTTTTTGTTGCAAATAAAAGCGCAAACAGTTGATAAAACGGTGCTTTTTACTATTGATGATGCGCCTGTTTATACTTCAGAATTTCTTAGGGTTTACAACAAGAATCTTGATTTAGTACAAGATGAGTCTCAAAAAGATGTAGATGCATACCTAAGCCTTTTTATTAATTATAAATTGAAGTTAAAAGAAGCAAGAACTTTAGGCTTAGATACAAATAGTACGTATTTAAATGAGCTTGAGAGTTATAGAAAGCAATTGGTGAAGAGTTTTTTAACAGACTCTAAGGTAACCGATGCCTTGGTAAAAGAAGCCTATGAGAGGATTTCCCATGAGGTTAACGCTAATCATATTTTGGTTAGAGTTTCAGAAAATGCAAGTCCGAAAGATACATTAGAAGCATATAATAAGGCAATTAAGTTACGGGAACGGGCTTTAAAGGAAGGGTTTGAAGTTGTTAGAAAAGACGTTCACAATGGCCAAACTGTTTTTGGAGAAGTTTTGGGATACTTTAATGGATTTAAAATGGTGTATGAATTTGAAGATGTAGCTTATAATACAGAAGTAGGCGCAATTTCTATGCCTTTTAGAACCCGATTTGGATATCATTTTATAAAAGTATTTGATGTTAGAAAATCCAGGGGAGAAGTTACCGTAGCCCACATTATGATTAACAAGGTACAGGCCGATACTACCGCGGGCACAGCGAAAAGTAGAATTAATGAGATTTATAAAAAAATACAGCAAGGTGAGGATTTTGAGTCTTTGGCTAAACAGTTTTCAGAGGATAAAAACTCTGCCGTTAAAGGAGGTATAATGCCTGCTTTTACAGGCGGACAATTAAGTGCTCCAGAGTTTGAAGATGCTGCTTTTAGCTTGAAAGCGAAAGGAGATGTTTCGGCGCCCGTGCAATCTAAATTTGGGTGGCATATTATTAAGTTATATGATAAAAAGGCCATGCCAGCTTTTGAAAATATGGTTTCGGAACTGGAAACTAAGATAAAGCGCGACGATCGTTCTAAGGTGATAGATAATGCTTTGGTCTCGAAATTAAAAGAGGAATATCAAATACAAGATGTTGGGCCAGATTTGGAGTATTTTGTGTCTATTTTAAATGATGATTATTATAGTAGAACTTGGAAGCTTCCCACAGATTTTGATGGAACAAAACCATTGATTGCAATCAAAGAGAAGCAAGTTACTTATAATGATTTTGCAGAATTTTTGTTAGAAAGTCAAGGGCATATTAAAGCCAAGCTAGACTTTGAGAGACTTGTTGCACAAGAATATAACGCGTTTTTAGAAAAGCGCTTGAAGCAATATAAAGAAGGTAATCTTGAAAAAGAAAATGCAGAATTTGCACATACCTTAAATGAATATAGAGAAGGCCTATTGTTATTCGATTTAATGGAAAGTGCCATTTGGAATGTTTATAAAACAGACTCTATAGCTATTAAGGCGTTTTACGAGAGCCATAAAAAAAACTATCTTTTACCAGAACGGGTGGATGCTGTTATTGCATCTTCTGCCAATAAAAGAGTGGTAAAAAAGATTGGCAAACTTTTAGAGGGACATATGCTTCCAGAACAGATTAAAAATCTTGTTAATGCAGATGATGAAGTCAATGTGGTTTTTACTTCGGGTATTTTTGAAAAAGGACATCAAGCACTGCCTTCAAGATATACGTTTGAAAAAGGCATTTCAAAAGCATATAAACATAATAATGCATTCGTATTGGTTCAGGCAAAAGAGGTTTTTCCAGAAGGCTTAAAAACATTCGATGAAGCTAAAGGTCATGTGATCAGCGATTACCAAACTGCAAAAGAAAACGATTGGATCGAGCGTTTAAAAGAAAAATATAAGATCATTATCAATCAAGATGCTTTAAAACGCGTGAAAGCGCAAATTAAAAAACAATAAGTGCAAATTAAAACACACCTTTTATTATTTTCCTTAGTCTTGGTAACCTCTTGTAATTTTTTTAAGGAAACCGACGATCGTATTCCTGTGGCAAGAGTTAACGAAGCGTATCTCTATTATGATGATATTAAAAACCTGGTTTCAGAAGGAACATCAAAAGAAGATAGCACCTTATTGGTTCAAAATTTTATTAATCGTTGGGCTACTCAGCAACTATTTGTAGATGGGGCATTGCTTAATTTAAATGAAACGAAACAGGAAGCGTTCAATAAGTTGGTAAAACAATATAAAAACGATCTATACACCAAAGCTTATATTGAAGCCTTGGTTAAGAAAAGTATAGATACCTTGGTAACCGATGAAGAAGCAGCAAGGTACTATGAGCATAATAAAGAAGTTTTTAAATTAAATGAAGAGCTTATTAAGTTGCGCTATATTCATGTAAATGAAAATATTATTGATTTTCAGAATATTAAAAAACAATTTGAGCGGTTTAACCCTTCTGATAAGAAACAGTTAGATTCCATTGCTTTACAGTTTAAATCTTATTCTTTAAACGACTCTATTTGGGTTAAAGTGAGCCAAGTCATTAAAAAAATTCCAGCCGTTACTGTTGAAAATAAAAGTGAATTGTTAAAAAAATCTAATTTTATACAACTCAAAGATTCATTAGGAGTATATTTGATGCAAATTAATGATGTTTTATTACGGCACGACACAGCCCCTTTGGAGTATGTTAGAACAACTATAGATCAAATAGTCGTTAATAAAAGGAAGTTAGAACTCATCAGGCGTTTAGAAAAAGACATTACTAAAGATGCCATTAAAAATAAACAATTTGAAATTTACAATTAATTTGAAACAATTCGTAGTTTTTACGCTAACATTACTGTTTGTAAATGTTGCGATAGCCCAAGAAATCATTGAAGCAGCAGCTGTTGAAGAAGTGAAAAAGGCAGTAGATTCGGTGCCAGCTTTTAAGGCAAGAAAAGTAGATGGTGTCGCTGCCGTAGTTGGGGAGTACATTATATTGGAATCGGATATCGACAAAGCTTTTGTACAGTTAGAGGCACAGGGTGTAAATACTTCAGATATTCCACCATGTCAATTGTTTGGGAAGCTTTTGGAAGATAAACTTTATGCGCATCATGCCATTCAAGATAGTATTGTGGTGTCTGATGCTGAAATAAGAAGAAGTGTCGATTATCAAATAGATCAATTTTTGGAACAAGTAGGCAGTATGGAAAAGCTGGTTCAGTTCTATAAAAAGGACGACGAGGCCAGTATGCGGGAGGAAATGACCGAAATAAATAAAGCCCAAATGTTGGCGCAGCGTATGCAAGCCAAAATTGTAGAAGAAGTGGAGGTGACACCAGAAGAAGTTCGGGAGTTTTTTAATCGGATTCCGAAAGATGAGCGTCCTACATTTGGTACAGAATTAAAAGTAGCGCAAATAGTTGCGGAGCCAAAAATATCTGAAGAGGAAAAACAAAAAGTGATAGACCGTTTAAAAAGCTTTAAAGCCGATGTGGTTGAAAATGGTGCCAGTTTCCGTTCTAAGGTTGTGTTATATGGTGAAGATCCAGGGATGAAACAATCGGGGTATAAGTATACTCTAGATAGAAAAAAACCTAAAATGGTTAAAGAATTTAGGCAAGTGGCATTTGCACTTCAAGAAGGTGAAATTTCCGAACCTTTTGAAACCGATTTCGGATTCCATATCATTTATTTAGAAAAAATAAGAGGACAAGAATACGATGTAAGCCACATTCTTTTAAGACCTCGAGTTTCTACAGAAGCTGTGAATGAGGCAAAAGAGCGTTTAAATAAAGTAAGACAACGTATTATAGATGGTGATATTTCATTTGCAGATGCCGCACGCGAAGCCAGTGATGAGAAAGAAACCAGAAATGA
The DNA here is from genome assembly GCF_042427585.1 of Mariniflexile ostreae. Classification (NCBI taxonomy): domain Bacteria; kingdom Pseudomonadati; phylum Bacteroidota; class Flavobacteriia; order Flavobacteriales; family Flavobacteriaceae; genus Mariniflexile; species Mariniflexile ostreae. Next base: position 25,146 of record NZ_JBHMFC010000021.1, read on the forward strand.
TGGAGGACAATTGATCAATCCTAAAACACAAGATTATAATTTTGAACTAACACGTATAGACCCCGAATTATATTCTCAAATCCAAAACTTAAAGGATGATGAAGTAAGCCTTGTTTTAAAGGAAGAGGATAGAATGGGAAAGGTGTTGTTTAAAATTTTAAAAGTTACCGATAGAATTGATGAGCATGAAGCAGATTACGCGAAGGATTATCTAAAAATTAAAGAGCAAGCGCTCAACGAGAAGCAGATAAAGGCGGTAGAAAAATGGCAAGCTACAAAAATAATGGATACCTATATTAAAATTAGTGAAGCGCATAGAGATTGCGAATTTTCTAGTAACTGGTTAAAGAATTAGCTTTTTAGAACCTAATAAATAAAAGATTTCTTTAGGTTCTAAAACCGCTTAAACCATTGTGAACACCAACAGATCTTATTCCACCTATCAATAGCAAAATCAAATATTAAAAATATGTCAGACGTCGCTGCGCTTAAACAGTTTGTTGAGAGATATAAAGATTTAAAAAACGAGATTGCTAAAGTTATTATAGGGCAAGATGAAGTGGTTAATCAAATATTGATTTCTGTTTTTTCGGGGGGTCATGCATTGCTTATTGGGGTTCCAGGTTTGGCAAAAACCTTAATGGTAAATACTATTGCTCAAGCTTTAGGTCTCGATTTTAAACGCATACAATTTACTCCCGATTTAATGCCCAGTGATATTCTTGGAAGTGAAATTCTGGATGAAAACCGTCATTTTAAATTTATTAAAGGCCCTGTGTTTGCTAATATAATATTAGCAGACGAAATTAATAGAACACCTCCCAAAACACAGGCAGCTCTTTTAGAGGCTATGCAAGAACGGTCGGTTACAGTTTCCGGACATCAATATAAATTGAATTTACCTTATTTTGTATTGGCCACTCAAAACCCTATTGAGCAAGAAGGAACCTATCCGTTGCCCGAAGCCCAATTGGATCGTTTTATGTTTGCCATCCATTTGGATTACCCCTCATTTGAAGAGGAGGTACAAGTGGTAAAAGCGACTACAAATGACCTGCAAACTACAGTTAAGGCTTTGTTTTCAGCACAGGATATTATAGATTTCCAGCGGGTTATCCGTCGCATTCCCGTAGCAGATAATGTTATAGAATATGCTGTTGCCATGGTTGGAAAAACGCGACCTAATAGCACTAAAGCCCCCAATTTAATAACCGAATATGTTGATTGGGGTGCGGGGCCCAGGGCTTCACAAAATCTTATTTTAGCCGCAAAGACCCATGCAGCAATACATGGAAAGTTTTCTCCAGATATTGAAAATGTACAAGCGGTTGCACATAGTATCCTAAGGCATAGAATTATTAAAAATTATAAAGCAGAGGCAGAAGGAGTTTCAGAAGCATCGATTATTAAAAGTCTGTTTTAGTATTAAAAGGTATTCAGGCTTAGCTCAAGTAAGTAGCTTTCATGAAAAACGATTTTAAAAATTAAAAAGACAGGAATGTATGCGTTATGTCCCTTCTATTTAAAGGCTTTATCATCGTAAGAATGGTTTCTAAAGTTAAAACCTTGCCAAATCGATAATTTTCACCTCAAAATTATATTAAAAAACAAATGATTTTAGCGTTTAATGTAACAATAATAAATTAATAGTCTACCTTACGGTATTACGGGGTTTATTTTAAAACTTTATATTAATTTCGTATTTTGCAATACTTTTAAGAACACAAAAATTAAATTAGAGCATATGGCATTTGACATTGACATGATTAAGGGTGTTTACACCAAAATGGCAGAACGTGTAGATAAAGCACGTGAGATTGTAGGGAAACCACTAACACTTTCTGAAAAAATTCTTTACTCCCACCTTTGGGAAGGTACTCCAACAAAACCATTTGAAAGAGGAAAAGATTATGTGGATTTCGCTCCAGATAGGATTGCATGTCAAGATGCAACTGCTCAAATGGCTCTATTACAGTTTATGCAAGCGGGGAAGCCTAAGGTTGCAGTGCCCACTACAGTGCATTGTGATCACTTAATTCAAGCTAAAGACGGTGCTGTTACCGATTTAAAGCATGCTAATGACGTAAGTAGTGAGGTCTTTAATTTTCTAGAGTCTGTATCTAATAAATATGGTATTGGCTTTTGGAAACCAGGAGCGGGTATTATACATCAAGTAGTTTTAGAAAATTATGCATTTCCAGGTGGAATGATGATCGGTACAGATTCACATACTGTAAATGCAGGTGGTTTAGGTATGGTGGCAATTGGTGTTGGTGGTGCAGATGCTGTCGATGTGATGGCAGGAATGGCTTGGGAATTAAAATTCCCAAAACTCATTGGTGTTAGATTAACAGGAAAACTATCTGGTTGGACAGCTCCAAAAGACGTGATATTGAAAGTAGCAGAAATTCTAACCGTAAAAGGTGGAACTGGTGCTATTGTTGAGTATTTTGGCCCAGGAGCAACGTCTATGTCTTGTACAGGAAAAGGAACTATTTGTAATATGGGTGCCGAAATTGGTGCTACAACATCTACATTTGGTTATGACGATTCTATGGAGCGTTACTTACGTGCCACAGAGAGAGCAGATGTTGCAGATGCTGCTAATGAAGTAAGGGAACACTTAACGGCCGATGCAGAAGTATATGAAAATCCTGAGCAGTATTTCGATCAGGTTATTGATATTGATTTATCTAAATTAGGCCCGCTTTTAAACGGTCCTTTTACACCAGACTTATCTACTACCGTTGGTAAGGAAATGTCTGAAAAAGCAAAAAACAACGATTGGCCACTTGTGGTTGAATGGGGATTAATAGGGTCGTGTACCAACTCGTCTTATGAAGATTTGTCTCGTGCCTCCTCTATAGCGCAACAGGCTTTGGATAAAGGCTTAAAAATGAAAGCAGAGCTTGGTATCAACCCTGGTTCTGAAAAAGTTCGTTATACAGCAGAGCGCGATGGTATTCTTAGCGTATTTGAGAAATTGGATGCAAAAATATTCACCAATGCTTGCGGACCATGTATTGGACAATGGGCAAGATATAGTGACCCTAAAAATGCACCCAAAAATAGTATTGTACACTCGTTCAATAGAAACTTTGCAAAACGTGCCGATGGTAACCCGAATACCCATGCTTTTGTAGCGTCTCCAGAAATTACAGCAGCCATAGCCATTGCAGGTCGTTTGGATTTTAATCCTATGACCGATACGTTGATTAATGAAGAAGGCCAAGAAGTGATGTTTGATGAGCCAACAGGATGGGAACTTCCTCCAAAAGGCTTTGATGTAAAAGATAATGGTTATTTAGCTCCTGAAGCAGATGGTAGCCATGTGAAAGTTTCGGTTAAAGAAGATTCAGAACGCTTACAGTTACTAACACCATTTACACCTATTGGCGACTCCATTACTGGTGCTAAATTATTGATTAAAGCGTTTGGGAAATGTACAACAGACCACATTTCTATGGCAGGTCCTTGGTTGCGCTTCCGTGGGCATTTAGATAACATAGCCAATAATACTTTGATAGGTGCAGTAAATGCGTTTAATCAAAAGACAAATTTTGTTAAAAATCAATTAACAGGAGCGTATGGTGGTGTGCCGGATGTACAACGTGAGTATAAAAAAGCAGGTATCGAAACCATAGTTGTAGGAGATCATAATTACGGTGAAGGGTCTTCTCGTGAGCATGCAGCAATGCAGCCAAGACATTTAGGTGTTGCCGCAGTTATTGTAAAATCGTTTGCACGTATTCACGAAACAAATTTAAAAAAGCAAGGCATGTTAGGATTAACATTTGCCAATGAAGCTGATTATGATTTGATTCAAGAAAATGATACCTTTAATTTCGTAGATTTAAATAAATTCTCTCCTAACGAACCCTTAACTTTAGAAGTGGTTCATGAAGACGGAACTAAGGATATGATTAAGTTGAATCATACGTATAATGCTGCACAAATTAAGTGGTACAAAGAAGGTTCTGCTTTAAATTTAATTAAAAAACAAAATGCAAAATAATCTAAATTAAATAGATTTAGATACAGTTTTAAAAGTCCAGTTCCTAGAACTGGACTTTTTGTTTTATGTCCTGCCTTTTACCCTAAGATATAATTGTATTTTTGCACGATATCCAGTCTTAAATAAAATATAAATACCATGAACTCTAGAGAAAACCAACTGCAAGCTTTTAATCGTTTATTAACTATAATGGATGAGTTGCGCGCACAATGCCCTTGGGATAAAAAACAGACCATGGAAAGCTTGCGCCATTTAACCATAGAAGAAACGTATGAGTTGGGTGATGCGATTTTGGATCAGGATTTAGATGAAGTTAAAAAAGAACTTGGCGATGTGTTATTGCATATCGTGTTCTATTCAAAGATAGGAAGTGAAACCCATGATTTCGATATTGCCGATGTTTGTAACAGCATATGCGAAAAGCTAATAAACCGTCATCCTCATATCTATGGTAATGTAAAAGTGGAAAATGAGGAGGATGTAAAAAGGAATTGGGAAAATATAAAACTGAAAGAAGGTAGAAAAAGTGTTTTGGAGGGAGTGCCCAAAAGCTTACCAGCCTTAGTAAAGGCCAATAGAATACAAGAGAAAGTAGCAGGGGTGGGGTTTGATTGGGAAGCACCAAATCAAGTTTGGGAAAAAGTAGAGGAAGAGCTGCAGGAGTTTAAAGCAGAAGTCGAGGCGGGTAACAAAGATGCCATGGAAAGCGAATTTGGCGATGTTTTATTTTCAATGATTAATTATGCTAGGTTTTTAAATATAAATCCAGAAAATGCCTTGGAGCGAACCAATAAGAAGTTTTCTAAACGTTTTCAATACCTAGAAGAAAAAGCTAAAGCCATTAATAAACCGCTTGAAGCTATGACTTTGGCCGAAATGGATGTGTTTTGGGAGGAAGCCAAGCGTTTTTCTTAAGTCATGATTAGCGTGTTTTTAAAATTAGAAAAAATATAAATTATGACAGCTTGTCAGTATTTATTTGTTGGCATAATGATTGTCTTATACAACACGACATTAAAAATAAACATTCAACAAAATAAAGTATAAATATTATGAGTAAAATAATTGGAATCGATTTAGGAACAACCAACTCTTGCGTGTCCGTAATGGAAGGTAACGAACCAGTTGTAATCCCAAATGCAGAAGGAAAAAGAACAACCCCATCTGTTATTGCGTTTGTAGAAGGTGGCGAAATTAAAGTAGGTGACCCAGCAAAACGTCAAGCAGTAACGAACCCAACAAAAACGGTTTCGTCTATTAAGCGTTTTATGGGTAACAAATATTCTGAATCAAATAACGAAGCAGGGCGTGTACCTTATAAAGTAGTAAAAGGTGATAACGATACCCCACGTGTCGATATTGATGGCCGTTTATATACGCCTCAAGAGTTATCTGCTATGATCCTTCAGAAAATGAAGAAAACTGCTGAAGATTACTTAGGAACCACGGTAACAGAAGCTGTTATTACGGTACCTGCTTATTTTAACGATAGTCAGCGTCAAGCTACTAAAGAAGCTGGTGAGATTGCAGGCTTAAAAGTTAGAAGAATTATTAACGAGCCTACCGCAGCAGCTTTGGCTTATGGTTTGGACAAAAAAGGAACAGATCAAAAAATTGTTGTTTTTGACTTTGGTGGTGGAACGCATGACGTGTCTATACTAGAGTTAGGCGACGGTGTATTTGAAGTGTTGTCTACAGAAGGTGATACCCATTTAGGTGGTGATGATGTGGATGAGAAAATTATCAACTGGTTGGCAGATGAATTTAACGCAGAAGAAGGTATGGATTTACGTAAAGATCCTATGTCGCTTCAACGTTTAAAAGAAGCTGCAGAAAAAGCAAAAATCGAGTTGTCGTCTTCATCACAAACAGAAATTAATTTACCTTATATTACGGCAACTGCAAGCGGGCCTAAGCACTTAGTACGTACGCTTACAAAATCGAAATTCGAACAATTGATTGACGATTTGGTAAAACGTACCATCGCACCTTGTGAATCGGCTTTAAAAGCAGCAGGTTTATCAAAAAGTGATATCGATGAAGTTATTTTGGTAGGTGGATCAACACGTATTCCAGCGGTTCAAGCAGCTGTAGAAAAATTCTTTGGAAAAACACCAAGTAAAGGTGTAAATGCTGACGAAGTAGTCTCTCTAGGAGCAGGAATCCAAGGTGGGGTATTATCTGGAGATGTTAAAGATGTCTTGCTTTTAGATGTTACGCCATTATCACTTGGTATTGAAACTATGGGTAATGTTATGACAAAGCTTATTGAAGCAAACACAACCATTCCTACTAAAAAATCTCAAATTTTCTCTACAGCGGCAGATAATCAACCATCTGTAGAAATCCATGTATTACAAGGAGAGCGTGCCATGGCCGCAGATAATAAGACTATTGGTCGCTTTCATTTAGATGGTATTCCTCCAGCACAACGTGGAACGCCACAAATTGAAGTAACTTTTGATATTGATGCCAATGGTATTATTCATGTTACAGCAGGCGATAAAGCAACAGGTAAAACGCAAGATATTCGTATTGAAGCATCTTCAGGATTAACTGAAGAAGAAATCCAAAAGATGAAAGCAGATGCAGAAGCGAACGCTGAAGCAGATAAATTGGCAAAAGAAAAAGCTGAGAAGTTAAATGCTGCAGATGCCATGATTTTCCAAACGGAAAGCCAACTTAAAGAATTTGGCGACAAATTATCTGATGATAAGAAAAAACCAATTGAAGAGGCTTTAGAAGAACTGAAGAAAGCTTATGAGACTAAGGATATCGCAGTTATTGATCCAGCTTTAGAGAAAATAAACGAAGCGTGGAAAGTTGCAAGCGAAGAGATGTATAAAGCACAAGCCGATGCAGGACAAGGTGGCGCAGGTGCTCCAGGACCTGATGCTGGCGCTAGCCAAAATAATGCTTCTGATAGCAATGACGTAGAAGATGTAGACTTCGAAGAGGTTAAGTAAGCTTGTCCGAAGTAACGGAAAAGCTCCTACATATTAATATAGAATTAAAAATGCAACCTTCCCAATGCTATTGGGAGGTTGCATTTTTTTTTTTGAGGCAAAAAAAATTCAAATAAAGTTACCTTTTTCGTCTGCTTTAATAGCTAAACTTTTTTCATCATTTACTAATCTTATTTTATAAAGTCTTTTGGTAACACCCTTTTCATTATGGTAATTTACATAATAAGTGTTGTTGATAATGGCCCAGTTTGGATACTTTTCCAAAATACCATAAATGACTTTTGAAGGTAATTTTACATTTTTATATTTTTCTTCAGTGCTTAGTAGGGTACCTTCATCATTGTAAGCAGCAATTATTTTTCCTTCTGGAAGACTAAAAGTTACCTGATAAGTTTCACCTCTTTCATATTCAAAACCAGAGTCTTTAATGTTGTATTTTAGAACTTCATTTTCTAATTTTTTAACAGGTAAAGCTACAGACTCAGTGTTTATAACATTAAGATAATTATGATTAGCAACAAGTTCAACTTCGGCTAATGCTATTTCTTGAGTAAACCCTTGGGTGGCAAATCCAAAAACAATTAAACCAAAAACTAAATTTTTCATAATATATAGTTAAGAATTATGATATAAAAATAAAAATTATAAACGCTACTTTACATGATAAAAGTCATGTAGTCAAGCTGTTAGGGTTTTTGACATGTTATGCATGCATAACATATTGACTATCAGGTACTATGCGTGCATAATATTTATTATATTTGTTAAAACCATTTTAAAATGAAACCCCAGCTAGCGGAACTTTTAAACATCAAACACCCCATTATCCAAGCCCCTATGTTTTTGGTATCTAATGTACACATGGTAAAGGAGGCCATGTATTCGGGAATAGCGGGCTGTATCCCAGCCTTAAACTATCGATCATTAGAAGCCTTACGAGAGGCTTTAAAAGAGCTTAAACAAGCAAAAGTGCCAGGGGGTGCTTATGGGTTTAATTTAATTGTGAATAAATCCAATTTAAAATATAAAGATCAATTACAGGTTATTTGCGAAGAAGGATGTGATTTTATCATAACATCTTTGGGAAGTCCTGAAAACACCATAAAAAAAGCGCACAAAGCAGGTATTAAAGTGTTTTGTGATGTGATAGATTTAAAGTTTGCCCAGAAAGTGGAGCGTTTAGGTGCAGATGCTATTATAGCTGTAAACAATGAAGCCGGTGGGCACCGTGGAGATCAATCGCCTAAGCAATTAATCACAACCTTGGTGGAATATTGTAATATCCCTATAATTTCAGCCGGTGGGGTAGGAAAAAAAACAGATATAGATACCATGATAAGCTATGGCGCATCAGGTGTTTCAATAGGGAGCCCCTTTATAGCCTCTGTTGAAGCGACTGTAACAGACGAATATAAACAAGCATGTATAGAATATGGCGCGAAGGATATTGTAATGACCGAACGTATTTCAGGAACACCATGTACCGTAATCAATACTCCTTATGTTCAGAAAATTGGCACAAAAGCCACTTGGTTGGAGTCTGTTTTGAACAAAAACAAAACTCTTAAAAAATGGGTGAAAATGATTCGGTTTTCAATAGGTATGCGCGCTACCGAGAAAGCGGCAAAGCAAGCTACTTATAAAACGGTTTGGGTAGCTGGACCCAGTATAGAGTATACAAAAGAAATTTTGCCTGTAAGAACTATTGTGGAGCGCTTGATTAATTAGTGAGGTGTTTTAACATCCGAACCATGCCTTAGAATATGAATTTTTCTGTATGTTTATAGATTCAATTACAATTTTTAAATTATCAATATTATGTGGTACAAATTATCAGTATTTTTTTGTTTTACGGCTCTCTTTTGTTTTTCATGTAAAGAAAATAAAAAAGCAGCACCTGTAGAAATAACTTCAAAAACAACTCCACCAAGTTTAGAGCTTATTTGGGAAACAGATTCTTTATTAACGACTTGTGAATCTGTTTTATATGATAAGAAATTAGATATTGCTTATGTTTCAAATATCCATAATGATCCTTGGAAAAAGGATGATAATGGTTTTATATCCACGATCAATAGTAAAGGAGAAATTTTAGAGTTAAAATGGATAGAGGGGCTTAGCGCTCCAAAAGGAATGGGTATGTATAATGGTAAACTATATGTTAATGATATTGATGATCTTGTAGAGATTGATATCGAAAAAAGAACAATTTTAAATAAATACACCATTGAAGGGGATCCACAATTAAATGATATTACGGTAAGTCCTGATGGTATTGTTTATAGTTCTGGCTCAAACTCTAATGCGGTTTATAAACTTGAAAAAGGAGAGATTTCTGTAGTTGCAACCGATAGCTCAGGAAGATTGAACGGATTGTTATGGCAAAAAGAAGCACTTTATTTTTTAAATTTTAAAACGCAAAATTTTGGAACGCTAGATTTGAAAACGCAAACATTTAAAACCCTTAACCCAGATATTGGGCAAGGTGATGGTATAGTGCGTTTAGAAAATGGTGATTTTATAACTTCAAGTTGGGAGGGCCAGTTGTTTTATATTCATGCTAAAGACTGGAGTAAAAGCCCGTTGCTCGATACTAGAGAGCAAGGTATTTATGCTGCCGATATCGATTATATACCAGAAACCCAAACCTTGCTTGTCCCTACTTTTTTCCATAACCGGGTGATGGCATATAAACTTAATTTTGAATAAGCATTTCTTAGAGTTTATAAATCGTTTTTAATAAACTTTTAGCACACCTCCTAATTTAACAGGAGATGTGCTTTTTTTTCTAACTTGTTTTGAAATAATTTTAGATTAAAAATTTACGATAAGCCTATTAACTGTTTCGAGCCTCTATAGCTTGTTGCAAATTTGTTGCTGTTTATCTGTTGATTTTCTAAACAACCATACAAAGAGTATTGGTTTTAATATATAATGATATGAAAAACAGAATCCATATAGCATGCTTGGTTCTAAATCTTAATACCAAATCATACCAAAGTTCGTATAATAGCCATGTTAACACGATGTCCACCATCAAAAGGAATTACATGTAAGCGATCACTAAATAGATCGATGGCCTTTTTAGTTTCTTTTGCTAGGTGTTCTGCTGTTAAGTACGGGTCAGATGTTCCATAAATTAAGGTTGTTTTAGTCTTTAAAAACTTAAAATCGTTGGCTTGTAATTCTTTAGGAATACTTCCAGAATGCAATACCAGATGGTCGCAAAGTATCTGCCTTTTAGCAACATAGCGCATGGCGACACTCACGCCTTGAGAGTAGCCAAAAATAATCAGCTTATTGGTTTTAGGAATATTTTCGGCTTCAAAAATGGCATCAAAATAACGCATGATATTTTCGGTTTCTAAAGTTGTATTTTCTTTTGTTAACCAACTACTGCCTACATGTTTAAATTCTGAATTTAAGTAATATTTACTGCTCGCTTGTGGGGCTATGATATAGTGCTCTTCAGGATTTAAATGTTTAAAATACCTGAGAAAATAGCGACTTAAGTATCCGAGACCATGGCATACAAACCAAACCTGCTTCGTTTTATTTGTCAGCTTATTTAAAGTCGAGTATGTATTTGTGTTTTGGTATGATATTTCCCTTTCGGTTGAATTCATTTGTTAAACGGGTTTTGTATTTTTACATAAAATTTAAATTCCTTTTGTTGTCCGATAATTATTGGAACGTTGAGAATGGTTTGATGTTTTGAAAAGTAATGCTTCATGTCACTTAGAGCGCCAGTTAAAAAATCTTCACCCAGATAACCATGCGGTTGGGTGTATTACTATAAAACATAACACGAGCGCTATGCTTTCTAGACATTACAAAACCATAACTTGCAGTAAAAAGTAAGGAATATTATTCAATAAAAATAAAAGTATATGCAATTATCTAAAGCAGATGTTTTGGCTAAAGCGAATAAAGCTTGTAAAAACACGTTAATGGAGACTTTAAATATAGAAATTATAGATTTTGGAGACGATTTTTTGGTTGCTAAAATGCCTGTAAACTCTAGAGTTTATCAACCAGATGGGGTTTTACATGGTGGTGCTACGGCAGCACTTGCAGAAAGTGTGGGCAGTTTTGCTTCCCATATTTTTGTTGATACAGAAGCTTTTTTTGTGCGTGGTATAGAAATTACGGCCAACCACATAAAAAGCGTGAAAGAAGGATTTGTGTATGCTAAAGCTACATTTTTACACAAAGGCAGAACGACGCAATTATTGGATATCCGTGTTACGGATGATCAAGATAATTTGATATCCATTTGTAAATTATCGACCATTTCATTACCTAAAAACAAATAGTTAATGGCCTTGGATTCTTTTTTTAAACGTATAGAAGCGCATTATAGTGCTCAATTGCCTTTTGTCTCTTATAGAAAGCCGAATTCTTTAAAGCTTAACGCAATACTTCAAAACACAGACGAAATTTATGTCACAACAGACTTTAAGGAGAAGGGCTTTGTGTTTTCTCCTTTTGATGATAATGATGATACCATTTTAACACCTATAGAATTTTCAACTTTAATTACATGTTCTGAAGAATTGCCTAGTATTGAAAATCAAGAGGAAGAAGAAAAAAACATTCAAAATGGATCTGTTTTAATAGCTCCCGATGCTCGATTCCATCACCTTGATCTTATAAAAAAAGGGATAGTTGCTATAAAAGACAAGACGTTAGATAAAGTAGTGCTTTCTCGGCAAGAAACCGTACGGCTTTCTACATCTAATCCTATTCCCATATTAAAAAACCTTTTAAACACTTATGCATCTGCATTTGTTTATTGTTGGTACCATCCCAAAATTGGTTTGTGGTTGGGTGCTACCCCAGAAACTTTATTGAAAATTGAAGGCAAACGGTTTTCTATGATGGCATTGGCAGGTACCCAAGATTATAAAGGAACGCTTGATGTGAAATGGGAAGAAAAAGAACGACAGGAACAGCAATTTGTTACAGATTTTATAGTGCAGCACTTAAAGCCATCGGTGGAGCAATTTAGATTATCGGCTGTAGAAACTGTAAAAGCAGGCAATCTAGTACATTTAAAGACCATGATAACTGCAGAGTTAAAACCAGAGACTTTATTGCGACATGTGATTTCAGATTTACATCCCACTCCTGCGGTTTGCGGTGTGCCAAAAAATAAATCTAAGCAGTTTATATTAAAACACGAACCGTATAACCGTGAATTTTATACCGGATTTTTAGGGGAATTGAATCTAGATATTAGTGTTTCCCCAAGGTCTGGACGCCGGAATGTGGAAAACAGGGCGTATGCCATGAAGAAAAGAAGTACACAACTTTATGTAAACTTACGCTGTATGCAGCTTAAAAACGATACAGCTATTTTATATATGGGGGGAGGCATTACTAAAGACTCAAACCCTGAACAGGAGTGGCAAGAAACGGTATCTAAATCTATGGTAATTAAAAATGCTTTGTTATAAGGCTATTTAGCCGTCTATTTCTTATTTTTATACTCAGATTTGAAGTAAATGATACACCCTAAAATTCCGAATGCGCAAACCGTCATTCAGCTTTGTAAAGCAAAAAAGATAAAGCATATTATAATTTCCCCAGGGAGCCGAAGTGCACCATTAACTATTGGTTTCACTAATGATCCGTATTTTAAATGCTACAGTATTGTAGATGAACGTTGTGCCGCTTTTTTTGCTTTAGGTATTGCACAACAATTACAATATCCCGCAGCTTTGGTATGTACATCGGGTAGCGCACTGCTAAACTATTACCCAGCCATTGCGGAGGCTTTTTATAGCGATATTCCTTTAATTGTGCTGTCTGCAGATCGCCCTAAACACCTAATTGGTATTGGCGACGGACAAACTATTAACCAAAACGACGTTTTTGCCAACCATATTTTATATTCAACAAGCCTTAAATTAGATATTAAGGATGAAAAAAATATACCAGAAAATGAGGATTTTCCTATTTTTAAGAACTTAGAGGACCGATTAGAGCGTTTTTTAGGTTTTCAAAAAGATATCCAGACCTTTAATGAAGAAGAAATCAATATAGCTATTAACCAAGCTGTGGCAAGAAAAGGGCCTGTACACATTAATATTCCATTTGATGAACCCCTTTACGAGCGCGATACCAAATTATCTGTTACCCCTAAAGTCTCAGATATTTCTATAAAACCGAAACCTTTAGACAACTATATCATTCAGGAATGTTTTGACACATGGAATGCTTCAGCAAAAAAGATGGTTTTAGTAGGAGTAAACCAGCCTAATGAAATTGGAAAAAAGTGGTTAAATGAGCTGTCTAAAGATGATAGTGTTATAGTGTTAACAGAAACAACCTCTAACTTGCATCATGATAGTTTTTTTCCAAATATCGATCAATTGGTTGGCCCTTTAAGTGTAGACGAACAAAAAGCGCTACAGCCGGATGTGTTGGTAACATTTGGTGGCTTAATTATTTCAAAAAAAATAAAATCCTTTTTAAGAAAGTATCAGCCCAAAGCGCATTGGCATATTGATGAGAAAAATGCCCTAGATACTTTTTTCTGCTTATCCAATCATATAAAAACAACGCCTCATCAGTTTTTAGAAGGCTTGCTTACGCGCATTACACACCACGTTAAAAGCGATTATCATACAATGTGGGAACAAGTAAAACAACAGCGCTTGGAAAAGCATGAACTGTATTTAAAACAGGTTCCTTTTTCCGACTTTAAAGTCTTCGAAATTTTATTACAGGCCATTCCAAATCACTATATTTTACAAGTAGGCAATAGCTCTGCTATACGTTACACACAACTGTTTCAATTAAATAGAACATTAGACGTTTACTGCAATAGAGGTACTAGTGGAATTGATGGGAGTACCAGTACGGCTATCGGCTGTGCAGTAGCGGCAACGAAACCCACGGTTTTGCTAACAGGCGATTTGAGTTTTTTATACGATAGTAATGGACTTTGGAATAATTACATTCCTAAAAACTTTAGGATTATTGTTGTTAATAATGGCGGCGGCGGAATTTTTAGAATTCTGCCTGGACATAAAAACACTGAGAATTTCGACCTTTTTTTCGAAACAAAACACAATTTAACAGCAAAACATCTTTGTAAAATGTATGGACTGGAGTATTCTAGTGCCGATACAGAGTTGCAGTTAAAAAGTAAAATGAAAAGTTTTTATATGGAATCTGAAGCACCTAAACTTTTAGAAATCTTTACACCAAGCATTGTTAATGATGAACAACTTTTAAATTATTTCGACTTTATAAGTTGATTTTTAGCTAAAGAGTCGGATTATGACTTTTTAAGTGTTTAAAAAATAACTATATTTAGAATATTATTAATAAATAAAAACGTTTTATCATGAGTAAAAGAGATGAGTTAATTACAAAGTATGCAGCAGATTTAAAAGATAAATGTGGTGTTGATCCAGATATGGATTTGCTTACTAAAGTGACCATTGGTTGCGGCCCTTCTATTTATAATGCAGATGCTTCAACAGTTTCTGGTTCGGATGCTTCTGAGTTAGCAACCGTGAAAAACAATTTCTTAATAAAAAAATTAGGATTAAAGGATAGCCCAGATCTGGATAAAGGGATTGAGTCTGTTATCGAACAATACGGCAAATCCAATAGAAATAAATATAGAGCAGTGGTATATTATTTATTAACCAAGCACTTTAAAAAAGAATCTGCCTACTAAGGTGTTATTAACATATTGATTTTAAAGAGGCTGTTTATAAAAACAGTCTTTTTTTTTTAATATTATTTTAGAATTTCTGAATTCTTTTAAAATTGATGCCTTTTCTGTAAAGTTTGAAAATCTTGTAAAAAATAATCGTGGAATTGACTACATTTGCACTCGCAAAATACAGGTTCCCTTTTTAGAGGAGCCTTTAAAACTATTTTTTTAATGAAAGCAGGCATCGTAGGATTACCAAACGTAGGAAAATCAACTTTATTTAATTGTTTGTCAAATGCTAAAGCGCAGAGTGCAAATTTTCCATTTTGTACCATTGAGCCCAACATAGGTGTGGTAAATGTACCAGATAAACGTTTGGAGAATCTAGAGGCGTTGGTTAAGCCGGTGCGCGTTCAACCTGCTACAGTAGAAATAGTAGACATTGCCGGATTGGTAAAAGGAGCTAGTAAGGGAGAAGGATTGGGAAACCAATTTTTAGCCAATATACGTGAAACCGATGCTATTTTGCATGTGTTGCGATGTTTTGACAACGATAATATTGTGCATGTTGATGGTAATATAAATCCTATTCGGGATAAAGAAACCATTGATATGGAACTGCAATTAAAAGATTTGGAGACTGTCGATAAAAAGCTTGAAAAAGTTAAGCGTGCTGCAAAAACAGGAAATAAAGAAGCTCAAAAAGAAGAAGCAGTATTGTTGAAGATAAAAGCAGGTCTTGAAGCTGGGATTTCAGTTAGAGCGCTTGAGTTTACAGACGATGAAGATGAGGCTTTTGTAAAACCGTCTCAATTTATTACAGATAAGCCGGTGATGTATGTTTGTAACGTAGACGAAGATTCGGCGGTATCAGGAAACAAATATGTAGATCTGGTTAAAGAAGCGGTAAAAGATGAAAATGCGGAGGTTTTAGTATTGGCAGTTGGAACAGAGGCCGATATTACCGAATTGGATGACTATGAGGAGCGTAAAATGTTTCTTCAAGACATTGGACTAGATGAACCAGGATCTGCTAAATTGATACGTTCTGCCTATAAACTACTAAATCAGCAAACTTACTTTACAGCTGGTGTAAAAGAAGTGCGTGCTTGGACGGTTGATGTTGGGGCTACTGCACCGCAAGCCGCAGGTGTTATCCATACCGATTTTGAAAAAGGCTTTATTCGTGCCGAGGTTATAGCGTATGACGATTTTGCATCCTATGGGAGTGAAGCTAAGGTTAAAGAAGCTGGTAAAATGCGTGTAGAAGGAAAAAACTATATTGTTAAGGACGGCGATGTTATGCATTTCTTGTTTAATGTATAAGTTAGGTAAAGAGATTAAAGTACTGTATCACGAGGTTTCTAAACGCTCTATTTAGCAGCTTTTTTAACTTAAATTTAAATAAGCAGATATACTTTGTTTGTGTTTTAACATGGAATTTTTAATAGACTAACTGCTTTAAATTGTAAGATTTTAATTATATTCGCATCTGAATTATAAGGTAAATGTCATTTGAAATGCCAGTAATAGAAATTCAAACCGAAATTAATTCAAACATTAAAACTTGTTTTGATTTAGCTCGAGATATTGAAGTTCATCAAGAGTCTTTAAAAATATCGGGTGAAAAAGCTATCGCCGGAAAAATATCTGGTCTTATAGAATACGGAGAATGGGTGAGTTGGGAAGCCCAGCATTTAGGATTTGTCCAACATTTTACTTCAAAAATTACTAAATTTGAACCACCTACTTGTTTTGTGGGTGAAATGGTTTTAGGTGTGTTTAAATCTTTTCGTCATGAACATGTGTTTCTTGAAAAAGACTCAAATAGAACCCTGATGATTGATAAGTACTACTTTGAGCCTCCTTATGGTGTTTTGGGAAAAGTTGCCAATCTGCTTTTTATAAAACGGTACATGAAAAAGATTTTAAAAATGAGAAGCGATTTTTTAAAGCATAAAGCAGAAACATTACAATAAAACTTAAATTTTTATTGTACTTGCCAGTAATTAAAATACACGCCATTTAGTATTTTATTAAAAATTTAAAAATGGGTTTGCTATTTTTGAGTAGTATATGCTACTGTTATATTAACGCATTGCATTTGTTTTTTTTTCCTCATAATATGTTAAAATCCGTTTGCTACGTTTTTTTTGGCTTTACACCCTCTATTCTTTTTAATAAAAACACTTTCAGAGCAAGCAATTATTAAGAATAGAAATAAGAGCAACGGTGTTAACTTATTTAATGAGCCTGTTTTTTTTTTTTTTTGGTTAAAACCGATAGGTTGACCCTCAAAATTTGATGTTATGTTATTTATAACTGATGCATAAGCAGGCATCTAAATTTATGTTGTGATCCATTGCGATATAGTTGGTAATTTTAACGTGTTTAGTTTTTTATGGGAAGTCTGTTTATTAGAGTTTCTTATTGCTATTTTTGTAATGGTAATTCTATTTTTTTTAGTGCCGATTCTCATAAAAATAGTCTGCGATTTAAATTTTGCAATTATTAAAGCTATTGCGCCAATTTTAATTAGTGTCCGAATTGCCAATTTTTTTAAACCTTAGCAATTTTGTCGATTTTTCCAGTTTTAATGCTTATTATGGGAATATCATTTAGGGCTTTTAAAAAACAAATGCATTAAATATTTATAATTATAAAAGAATTTTAAAAACGTTTCTATCAAAAAAAAAGAGATAAAAAGAGGAGCTCTAACTTATCAAAAAGTATTGTTAATTACTTTATATGTCTGCTGTTTCTTTTTTTGTTTTGAAGTGCTATATTAGCCTATTATCATGACATTTTACTCAAATCTATGACCGAACCATCTAACTATACCGAAGACAATATACGCTCCTTAGACTGGAAAGAACATATTCGTATGCGACCAGGAATGTACATTGGTAAATTGGGCGATGGGTCCTCTACCGATGATGGTATATATATTCTTATTAAAGAGGTTTTAGACAACTCCATTGACGAGTATGTGATGGGAGCTGGCAAAACTATAGAAATCTCGATCCAGGGCACAAAAGTGACGGTTCGTGATTACGGAAGGGGTATTCCCTTAGGGAAAGTCGTAGATGTGGTTTCTAAAATGAATACCGGTGGAAAATACGATTCTAAAGCCTTTAAAAAATCGGTTGGATTAAATGGAGTTGGTACAAAAGCTGTAAATGCACTATCGTCTTATTTCCGAGTAGAATCTACACGGGATAGTAAAAGTGCTTCTGCAGAATTTGAGCAGGGTAACCTGATCAATCAAGAGCTTTTAGAAGACACCTCGCGCAGAAAAGGAACCAAGGTTTCTTTCGTTCCAGATGAGGTTATTTTTAAAAACTATAAGTTCAGAAACGAGTATATTATTAAAATGCTTAAAAACTATGTGTACTTAAACCCTGGTTTAACTATAGTTTTTAATGGCGAGAAATATTTTAGTGAACATGGACTAAAAGATTTGTTAAGTGAAAACATAAACGAGTCCGATAGGCTTTATCCTATTATACATTTAAGGGGCCATGATATTGAGGTGGCCTTAACCCACAGTAAAACCCAATATAGCGAAGAGTATCATTCGTTTGTAAACGGACAGAACACTACGCAAGGAGGAACGCATTTAAATGCATTTCGAGAGTCTTTGGTAAAAACGATTCGCGAATTTTATGGTAAAAATTTTGATGCATCTGATATTCGAAAATCGGTAGTTTGTGCCATAGCTATTAAAGTTATGGAACCTGTTTTTGAAAGTCAGACTAAAACCAAATTGGGATCTACAGATATGGGGGGCGATTTGCCAACCGTAAGAACTTATGTTAATGATTTTTTAAAAACAGACTTAGATAACTTCTTACATAAAAACCCCGATACAGCCGATAAAATCCAACGTAAGATATTACAGGCAGAACGCGAACGTAAAGAATTATCCGGTATTCGAAAACTAGCGAAAGATCGCGCTAAAAAAGCCAGTCTTCACAATAAAAAATTGCGGGATTGTCGTGTGCATTTTGGAGATATAAAAAATGATAGAAATTTAGAGTCTACCTTGTTTATTACAGAAGGAGATTCGGCCTCTGGAAGTATCACAAAGTCACGGGATGTTAACACTCAGGCTGTATTCAGTTTAAAAGGAAAACCTCTTAACTGTTATGGGTTAACCAAAAAAATCGTTTATGAAAATGAGGAGTTCAATCTACTTCAAGCTGCATTGAATATAGAAGAATCTCTTGAAGATTTACGATATAATAATGTGGTAATTGCTACGGATGCCGATGTGGATGGTATGCATATTCGCTTATTGCTCATTACCTTCTTTTTGCAATTTTTTCCTGAAGTTATTAAGGAAGGGCATCTGTACATTTTACAAACGCCTTTATTCCGTGTTAGAAATAAAAAAGAAACTATTTATTGTTATTCTGAAGAAGAACGTAAAGATGCAATAGAGAAATTAAAGCCCAAACCAGAAATTACCCGATTTAAAGGGTTAGGAGAAATTTCCCCAGACGAGTTTAAGTATTTTATAGGTGAAGACATTCGTTTAGATCCTGTAATGTTAGATAATAATATGTCTATTGATGAATTGCTTAGTTTTTATATGGGGAAAAACACACCAACCAGACAAGACTTTATTATCGATAATTTAAAAGTAGAGTTGGATTTGATTGAATAGATATTCGCGTAACATGTGATACACCGATAACCGATATTTAAATATTCAAAATTAAAATTAACAGTCCCAAATAAAGCTGGGAATGCTTCACAGGAATTTGATAACATGAACGAAGACCAAAACGACGATTTGATTAACAAGCAAGACGAACCCAAAGAAACCATTACCAGGATTTCTGGAATGTATAAAGATTGGTTTCTAGATTATGCTTCGTATGTAATTTTAGAACGTGCGGTTCCCGCAATTGAAGATGGCTTTAAGCCTGTACAGCGCCGTATCATGCATTCTATGAAGGATTTGGATGATGGTCGTTATAATAAAGTCGCAAATATTGTTGGGCACACCATGCAGTACCATCCCCATGGGGATGCCAGTATTGCAGATGCGATGGTTCAAATCGGTCAAAAAGACCTGCTCATCGATACACAAGGGAATTGGGGCAATATTCTAACAGGGGATCGTGCAGCGGCCTCACGTTATATAGAGGCTAGGATTTCGAAGTTTGGGCTGGATGTGGTTTTTAATCCAAAAATAACCGAATGGCAAGCTAGTTACGACGGACGCCGAAAAGAACCTGTAAACCTACCGGTTATGTTCCCTTTGCTTCTGGCACAAGGGGGCGAAGGGATTGCCGTAGGATTGTCAACCAAAATATTATCGCATAATTTCATAGAGCTTATCGATGCGTCTATAAAACACTTAAAAGGAAAGCGGTTTACATTGTTTCCAGATTTTCCAACAGGAGGTATTGCAGACTGTTCAGATTATAACGATGGCCTTAGAGGTGGTAAGGTAAGGGTACGGGCTAAAATTTCCCAGCTTGATAAAAGCACTTTGGTTATTACAGAAATTCCCTCGGGAACGACCACTTCGTCGTTAATTGAGTCTATTTTAAAAGCCAATGAAAAAGGTAAGATAAAAGTTAAAAAAATAGAAGATAATACCGCAGCCGAAGTTGAAATACTCATCCATTTACCGGCAGGGCTATCACCAGATAAAACCATAGATGCCCTGTATGCATTTACCAGCTGCGAGTCGTCCATTTCCCCTTTAGGTTGTGTTATTGAAAATAATAAACCGTTATTTGTGGGTGTTACAGAAATGTTGCGCCGTAGTACGGATAATACAGTGGATTTATTACGTCAGGATTTAGAGATAAAATTAAACGAACTGGAAGAGCAGTGGCACTTTGCTTCTTTAGAACGTATTTTTATTGAAAAGAGGATTTATCGTGATATTGAAGAAGAAGAAACTTGGCAAGGTGTTATCAATGCCATTGATAAGGGATTACAACCGCATATAAAACACTTGAAACGTCCTGTTACGGAAGATGATATTGTGCGCTTAACAGAAATTAGGATCAAGCGCATTTCTAAATTTGATATTGATAAGGCTCAACAGAAGATAGATGCCTTAGAAGATCAAATTGCCCAGATAAAACACCACCTTTTAAACCTTATTGAATATGCTATTGCCTATTTTACAAGATTGAAAAAGGAATACGGTGCTGGACGAGAACGTAAAACAGAACTTAGGGCTTTTGAAGATGTAGATGCTACAAAAGTGGTTATACGAAACACTAAACTCTATGTAAATAGAAAAGAAGGGTTTATTGGCACATCTTTACGTAAGGACGAGTATGTATGCGATTGTAGCGATATTGATGATATTATCATTTTTACAGAAGAAGGTAAAATGATGATCACCAAAGTAGATTCTAAAACATTTATTGGTAAGGACATTCTACATGTGGCTGTTTTTAAAAAGAAAGATAAGCGTACCATTTACAACATGATTTATCGTGATGGAAAAAATGGGCCTTCTTATATTAAACGGTTCGCAGTAACCAGTATTACTCGAGATAGAGAGTACGATTTAACCAATGGAAATAAGCAATCGTCTGTTTTATATTTTTCTGCAAACCCCAACGGGGAAGCCGAAGTTGTAACCGTGCTTTTACGTCAATCTGGAAGCGTTAAAAAATTAAAGTGGGATATCGATTTTGCTGAAATTCTTATAAAAGGTCGTTTATCCAAAGGTAACTTGGTTACTAAGTATAGTATAAAGAAAGTGGAATTAAAAGAAAAAGGGATTTCTACTTTAAAACCTAGAAGAATCTGGTTTGATGAAACCGTTCAGCGCTTAAATGTTGATGAAAGGGGAGCGCTTATAGGAGAGTTTAAAGGAGAGGACCGTCTTTTGGTTATTACGCAATCTGGTACTGTAAAAACTATTTTACCAGAACTAACGGCACATTTTGACGATGATATGATTGTTCTTGAAAAATGGAAGCCAAACAAACCTATTTCGGCCATATATTATGATGGTGAAAAGGAACGCCATTTTGTAAAGCGCTTTTTAATTGAAAATGAGAACAAAGAGGAAGTCTTTATTACCGAACATGAAAAATCGCAATTAGAGATTGTTTCTACCGATTGGAAGCCTATGGTAGAGGTCGTTTTTGGAAAAGAACGTGGCAAGGATCCAAAAGAGAACCTTGAAATCAATCTTGAAGAATTTATTGCTGTTAAGGGCATCAAGGCCATAGGGAATACGCTAACAACTTCTAAAGTAAAACATATTAATGCACTGGATCCTTTGCCTTACGAGACGCCAGAAGAAGTTCATGCCGACGACTTGGATGTGGTAGATGAAACTGAAGTATCTTCGGAAGGGGATGAAGTTAAAGACGAATTAAAACCACTTAAAACAGAAGAAGATTCTGATAGCTCGGAAAAGGATGACAAAGGACAAATAACACTCTTTTAAACAGATTTCTATTTTTTTTGGTTTTAAAAGTCGGTTTTTAGTAAAAGTGGGGGTTTAGCAGTTCTCTTCTATTCGGTTTACGTGCTGTTGTATAGATAAAATGATGTCTTCTAAAGGTGTTTCAAAATCAAACCAAAGGGTTTCTTCATTTTTTTTAAACCAAGTTAATTGGCGTTTTGCAAAGCGTCGGCTATTCTTTTTTATTTCCGAAACAGCAAAATCCAATGACCATGCACCATTTAAATGCTGAAATAACTCTTTGTATCCTACGGTGTTTAAGGCATTTAAATGTTGAAAAGGAAGCAAGGACTTAACCTCTTCTAAAAGGCCGCTTTCTATCATAATATCTACTCGTTGATTGATGCGCTTATAAATAACCTCTCTATCGGCAGTTAACCCTACGGTTATGGTTTTAAAATTACGTTTAACTTTTCCTTTATTTAAAAAAGAGGAGTAGGGCTTTCCCGAACCTATGCAAATTTCCAAAGCTCTAATCACACGATGTGGATTGTCAATGGCTATGGTGTTATAGGTTTGAATGTCTAGCGTTTTTAGTTGGTTTTGTAAAGAAGCAATTCCTTTCGTTTCTAGTTCATTATTTAAAGATTCACGTATGCTGGGATCCATTTCTGGAAAATGATCTAAGCCTGTTGTTACAGCATCCAAATATAAACCAGAACCGCCTACCATAATGGCAGTTGCATTCTCTTTAAAAATAGTTTTTAAGGCTTGCAGGGCCTCTTTTTCAAATGCACCAACATTATACGGGTCGTGTATGGATTTATGGTGAATAAAATGGTGCTTGGCTGCGGCCAATTCAGTTGACGAGGGAACGGCGGTACCAATAGTCATATCGTTATAAAACTGTCGAGAATCTGCCGATACTATTTCCGTATTAAAATGTTTTGCAAGTTTAATGCTTAAAGCCGTTTTTCCAATGGCTGTTGGGCCAACTATAGAAATGAGATATTTAAATTGTAAATTAATAATAGTGTTTATTTAAGAGGTTATCTAAAAATTAAGTGTTTAAAGTATGCCCGCAGTTAGAGCAAAATTCGGCGCCATCTTGATGTTTTTCACTCATGCAGTTTGCACAGGATAGGGTATTAAGGTGTATGCTTGGGGCTTTTTCTGGAGCTCCCAATCTATTTCTTGTAGAGTATTCTGCCGAAACAATACCTGTAGGCACGGCAATAATGCCATAACCTAAAATCATGATAAAGGCAGCTATAATTTGGCCTAAGGGTGTAACAGGGGTGATGTCTCCAAAACCAACAGTTGTAAGGGTAACAATACACCAATATATACTCACAGGAATACTCGTGAAACCACTTTGCTCGCCTTCTACTAAATACATAAGTGTGCCAAAAATTATAGCAAGAATGAGTACCGCAAATAAAAAGACTAAGATTTTAGCACGGCTTGCTTTTAAAGCAGATATCAATAAATTGGAAGCCCCCATATAACGGGCTAATTTTAAGATTCTAAAAATACGAAGTAAGCGCAAAGCGCGTAATGCAGCCAGAGCATGAATCCCTCCTAATATCAACGATATGTATTTTGGAATGGTAGAGAGCAAATCGATAATACCATAAAAACTGGTAATGTATTTTAAAGGTTTTTTTACCGTAACTATTCTAGCAATATATTCTATGGTGAATAAAATGGTAATAATCCATTCTGAAATGTTTAAAAACCTATGGAATCGAGCATCAAAACTTCTTATGCTCTCAAGCATAACCAGTATTATACTAGCTAAAATGGTGATTAATAAAATCACATCAAACAACTTGCCAGCAGGTGTATCTGCTTCATAGATGATGTCGTGAAGTCTAACCTTCCAGTTTTTTTTTGAAATTTTATCCATGCAGCAAAAATAAGAAAGAAAGCTGATTAAAAATCACTTATGGTTAAGCTCAATCGTTTTGAGGCGTTTGTTTCTGCGCAGAAAGCTTTGGATGATATGTTGGGTATCCCTATTGTTTTCCATAGGAGTAATAATGGTTTCCAAAACCTCTATATTACTGATTTGGTAGTTCAAATTAAAAAAGCCCAACCCTTTAAAAACACCATTTTCAATAAGGATAGCAGAGCGCTCATCTACTGCTCTACCAACATCTACTATAACCATGTTTTTGTTTTTATAGCTATTTTTATGAATCAATGCTTCCACACGTTTATTGTAATCTTCAGGAGCTTCTTTCAGAATACATGCGCCTTCGCACATTTTTATGTCGTAATTAAAACAACTGTTTTTAGTTTTATAAATACCTGTTAATTTTTGGCAGAGGCTGTAATCTGTAATAGCTTTTTCGATAAAGCTCTTAGCGCTTTCGCGATTGCTAAAAGTGGTAATGGGGTTTTTTCTACCGTCGACAATATCGATTTTTAAATTTATATAACCGTTATTATCTTTAAAACTGTACAGCGCATGTGTAAAAACAGTTCGCCTTAATGCCCGATTGTATTTCGGTTTGTTTTGTTTTATTTCTTCACTTTCTTTTAAAAGCGCCACCAGTTCGCTACCAGTAGCCTCGTAAGTTACCGCAGCCACTTGATGTTGAATGCGTTTTGATTTATGATTGTTATTGGTAAAGTGTTGGTTGATGCGTTTTTTTATGTTTTTACTTTTACCAATATAAATGATATCTCCTTGGGCATTATGGATGTAATACACGCCGGTAATGGATGGCAGGCTCGCAATAATGTCAATAAGTTTAGGTTCTAATTGTTTTTTTGGATTTAGCCGAATGGATTCTTGAATAATGCTTTTTGTAGAATCTTTGTCGATTAACATTTTGAATAACTTAACCGTAGCAAGAGCGTCGCCAGACGCACGATGCCTATCGCTAACAGGAATGCCTAAAGCCCTTACTAATTTTCCTAAGCTATAAGACGCTTGGTCTGGTATCAGGTTTTTGGATAGTTCTACCGTACAAAGCGATGGGCGTTCATAATCATAACCCAACCTTCTAAATTCAGTACACAAAATTCTATAATCAAAATCGGCATTATGGGCCACTAAAATACAGTCTTCTGTAATTTCTATAATACGTTTTGCTACCTCATAAAACTTAGGGGCGTTGCGCAGCATATTGCTGTTAATTCCAGTAAGATTTACCACAAAAGGCTGGATGTCACGTTCTGGGTTTACAAGGCTTATAAATTGATCTACCACTTCATGGCCGTCGTACTTATATATGGCTATTTCGGTAATGCCCTCTTCATTAAATTTACCCCCCGTGGTTTCTATGTCTAATATTGCGTAAATAAAGCGATGCGTTAAATGTTAAAAAGTAATAAAATGTTTTTTAAGGGATTAGGTTTGCCGCCATTTCAGTATGTTTTTATTCTGAATAATGCCGTTCACCAAAAATACTGCTGCCAACCCTAATCATGGTACTGCCACAGTCTATCGCTAAAGGATAGTCCCCGCTCATGCCCATGGAAATAATTTTGGGGTTAAAGTTAAGGGTTTTAAACGATTCCAACTCATTAAATGTGTTTTTTAAGTATCTAAACTCTTGTTCTATTTGTTGTTCGTTATCTGTAAAGGTGGCCATGCCCATAAGTCCAGTAACCCTTAGGTTTTCTAGTTTTGAAAACGCCTCGGATTGGATGATTTCAAGAGCATCGATTTTGGTCATCCCAAATTTAGAAGCTTCGTTAGCTATTTTTATTTGCAATAAACAATCAATAGTTCTCTCCTGTTTCTTGGCTTGCTTGTTTATTTCCTTCAACAATTTAAAATGATCGACGCCATGTATTAAACTTACAAAAGAGGCCATGTGTTTTACTTTGTTTTTCTGTACATGACCAATCATATGCCATTCAATATCTTTTGGCATGGCCTCATGTTTTTCTACCATTTCCTGAATTTTATTTTCACCAAAAATGCGTTGTCCAGCATGATAAGCCTCCATAATATCGGTAATGGGTTTGGTTTTTGAAACTGCTACCAGCGTAACATGTTTTGGTATGGAGGATTGTATATGGTTTAAATTTTCTTTTATAGGCATATTAACGTACTATATATGGGTTATCAAATTATATATAAATAGAATTAGAGAAAGGGTTGGGCTATGTGTTCTGCTTTCTTGCTGATCGAATAATCATAAAAACCTTCACCCGATTTTATGCCTAACCTTCCAGCCGCCACCATATTAACTAATAATGGGCATGGAGCATATTTGGGGTTTTTAAAACCATTGTACATCACATTTAGTATGGATAAGCACACGTCTAAACCTATAAAGTCTGCTAATTGCAAAGGTCCCATAGGGTGTGCCATGCCTAACTTCATAATGGTATCGATATGCTGCACACCAGCAACCCCGTTATAAAGTGTTTCAATAGACTCGTTAATCATGGGCATTAAAATGCGGTTGGCCACAAAGCCTGGGTAATCCTTTACCTCAATGGGCGTTTTCCCTAATGATTTAGAGACGTCCATAATAGTTTGGACTGTAGCATGGCTCGTGCTATAGCCTTTTATTATTTCTACCAAGGGCATAATCGGTACAGGATTCATAAAATGCATTCCGATAACCTTATCTGGTCTTACAGTAGCAGCAGCAATTTGAGTAATAGAAATAGAGGAGGTGTTGGTTGCTAAAATGGTGTCCTTAGAACAGTTTGCATCCAATTGTTTGAAAAGATCTAATTTTAAATCTCTATTTTCTGTGGCAGCCTCTATAACGAGTACAGCATCTTTAACCCCTTCTTTAAGAGTGTTTGAACATGTGATATTCGAAAGAGTTTCTATCTTTTTTGCTTCGGAAATGGTGTTTTTTAAAACCATTCTGTCCAGATTATTTGTAATGGTAGCAATCCCTTTTGTTAAGGCGCCATTATGGATGTCGATAAGATTGACTTTGTATCCGTTTTGTGCAAACGTATGGGCAATACCATTTCCCATCGTTCCAGCACCTATTACTGCTATATGTTTCATATAAAAAAGATTAATATAATGTACATGGTCAAGCAGCCGAAGATATTCGCGCCTTCATCGACCACCACCTATAACTCAATATGGATATGAATTATTTGTAAATTACCGCTTTATATTTAAAAACAAGCAATAATTTGGGTCGCAATACGCAACGCTTCTGTACCATCGTGAAGCGTTACTACTGGTGTTGTATTGTTGTTAATAGCATCTGCAAAGGTTTCCAATTCGTCGAGAATAGAATTGTTATCGGCTACTTTTGGATTGTCAAAATAAATCTGTTTCTTAACACCTTCGGCATTTTGCAGTACCATATCAAAATCTCCTGGAGTTTCAGGAGCATCTTTCATTTTTACGACCTCACATTTTTTGGTTAGAAAATCTACAGAAATATAAGCGTCTTTTTGGAAAAACCGAGCTTTACGCATTTTCTTTAGTGAAATTCTACTAGCCGTTAAATTGGCAACACAGCCATTTTCAAATTCTAATCGGGCATTAGCAATGTCTGGGGTATCGCTAATAACTGCTACACCACTGGCAGAAATACTCTTTACTTTAGATTTTACAATGCTTAAAATAATATCTATGTCATGAATCATTAAATCCAAAACCACCGGTACATCTGTCCCTCTAGGGTTAAATTCTGCAAGACGATGTGTTTCTATAAACATGGGGGCTTTAATATCGTTCTTTACAGCCAGAAAGGCTGGATTAAAACGTTCTACATGCCCTACTTGGCCGCGTAAATTATGTTTGGCCAAAAGCTCTCGGATGTGTTCCGCTTCTTCAACAGTATTGGTAATGGGTTTTTCAATAAAAATATGCTTGCCTTTGGCTATGGCTTGTTTGGCGCATTCGTAATGAGAAAGTGTAGGGGTAACAATATCTACAACATCTACAGCTTCGATAAGGGATTCAATAGAGTCGAAGTATTTATAGCCAAATTCAGCTTCTACTTTTTGGGCATTCACTTTATCGGCATCATAAAACCCTACTAATTTATATTTCTCAGATTGCTTAAGAAGTCTTAAATGAATTTTTCCTAAGTGTCCAGCACCAAGTACACCAACTTTTAACATATTTTATAACGTTTTGAACAAAAATAACATATTTAAAGTACGAATTCCATATATTTTCAACTAAATTTTATCTGCTTCATTTAAAAAATAATAATCTATTAAACCCTTTTAAGCTATAAAAGGATTGTCTATTTTTAGACGTTGAAAAACGCAATACGAATTGAAAGATACTTTTAAACATAAGGGCTTAAGGCAGCAATTGGTTAATATTTTAATAACCAAAGGGATAAGGGATGAAAAAGTTTTAAATGCGATAGGAAAGGTTCCAAGGCATTTGTTTATGGATTCTAGTTTTTTAGACCATGCATATCAAGATAAAGCATTTCCCATTGCGGCAGACCAAACCATTTCACAACCTTTTACAGTGGCATTCCAAACGGAGTTATTACAAGTTAATAAAACAGACAAGGTTTTAGAAATTGGCACAGGAAGCGGTTACCAAACAGCTGTTTTGTGCGAACTTGGCGTGCATGTATATAGTATTGAGCGCCAGCAGGAACTTTTTAGAAAAACCAGTAATTTTTTACCGAAATTGGGCTATCGTGCTAAGAAGCTTATTTTTGGAGATGGTTATAAAGGTTTAAAAGACGAGGCGCCTTTTGATGGTATTATTGTAACAGCGGGTGCTCCTTTTGTGCCCAAACCCCTTTTAAGTCAGTTGAAAATAGGAGGGAGGCTCGTTATTCCTGTTGGCGATGCTGTGCAAGTGATGACTCTTTTTATTAGAAAAGGTGCTAAAGAATTTGAACAACATGAATTTGGCGAATTCCGTTTCGTTCCGCTTTTAGAAGATAAGAATTGAAACTGTAGTTCCCGTTTTAATCTACAGGCTTAGTTATTATTGAAAATTGCTATAAGTTCTACCTCTTTCTTTGGGTAAATAGACTTGTGGTATAAAATTGCTTTCCGTCTCATGAGCCCAATATATATTTATAATCCACCAACGTTCTTCGTCATTTAATAATTGTACGCTATTTATGCCTCTCATAAAAGGAGTTTCGTCGGTGTGGCTGTAGTAAGTTTCGTAAGTACTAAAAACTTGGGCGATGTTGCCAAACGTGTTTATGGTTCGGGAAACTTCTTTTTGAAAAAAACCTTGTTCCTTTAACCAACTGTCAGATTTTTTTATATAATCATCGGGCGATAGATAACTTACCAAATGTGCCCCTTCGCTATTTCTTCCCGAGGGGATAAGTTTGGCTCCAGGTTTAAATAGATATTTAAAAAGTGTCCAATTTCGGTTGGCGCCTTTTTCCCCCGAAATAACGGCGTAAAACGTCTCTAGGGTACTATCTAGGGTTTGAACCTTATCGGAATAATCTATTAGGGTTTTATCTTGAGCCTGAGCTGAAAAGATTAAAGAAAACAACAAGAGTATGGTTACATATTTTTTCATCTGATTATTTAGATTTTAAAAAAACAATAATATTTTAACGTTAAGGCGGCTTTGTAATTATTTATAACTTTTTTTTATCCTATCCAGGTCGCGTTTATTATCACGATCTTTTATAGCTTCTCGTTTGTCAAATAATTTTTTACCTTTAGCTAAGGCAATACTTAATTTTGCCAAGCCTTTTTCGTTTAGAAATAAGCGTAGAGGCACTATGGTTAAGCCACTGGCTTGCACTTCCTTTAAAAGTTTTTTTAACTCTCGTTTGTTTAAAAGCAGTTTTCTTTCGGCCTTAGGCTTATGGTTGTAATAATTGCCAAAAGCATATTCTTCCACAGTCATATTAATTACAAATAATTCTCCTTTATCATTAAACTCACAAAAACTCTCTGCTATAGAGGCTTTGCTGCTTCTAATGGATTTTATTTCGGTTCCCGATAAGACGATCCCAGCTGTATATTTATCTAATATCTCATATTGGAAACGTGCCTTTTTGTTCTGTATGTTAACCCTGTTTTGCATAAACACAAAATTACATAATTTAAAATTGTTTTGTTTTTTAAATGTGTTTTTTTGAATAAAAAATAAATTAGTGTCTAGCGAACTGTATATACCATAATAACAGCCATTATTGGCTTTTTTTTATTTAATTCCCATAAAACATTTGTATTTTTGATATCAGTTTAAAATCAAAACGTCAATCTTATAATATGAATTCATACGATGTAGCCATTATCGGCTCTGGCCCTGGGGGCTACGTAGCAGCTATACGTTGCGCACAATTGGGAATGAAAACTGCTATCATTGAAAAATATGCGACCCTTGGTGGTACGTGTTTAAATGTAGGCTGTATTCCTAGTAAAGCACTTTTAGATTCTTCACATCATTATGAAGATGCTATAAAGCACTTTGAGGAGCACGGTATTGAGATTCCTGGAGATATTAAGGTGAATCTTGAAAAAATGATAGCCCGTAAACAATCGGTTGTAGACCAAACTACCGGTGGTATCGATTTTTTAATGAAAAAGAACAATATTGATGTTTATCAAGGTTTGGGGCGCTTTAAAGACGCTACCCATATCATGATTTCTGGAGAAGAGTCTATTGAAATTGAAGCGAAAAACACCATTATTGCTACTGGTAGTAAACCCTCTAGCCTTCCCTTTATAAAACTTGATAAAGAGCGCATTGTAACCTCTACTGAAGCCCTGAAATTAAAAGAAATACCAAAGCACTTAATTGTGATTGGTGGTGGCGCTATAGGTTTGGAGCTTGGGCAGGTATATAAAAGACTAGGAGCAGAAGTATCTGTAATCGAATTTATGGATAGGGTTATTCCAACAATGGATGCTGGCTTATCTAAGGAACTTAATAAGGTTTTAAAGAAACAAAAATTTAAAATCAACACCTCTCATAAAGTAAAATCTGTAGAGCGTGTAGGGGACGAGGTTATTGTGAAGGCCGATGATAAAAAAGGAAATGAAGTAGAATTTAAAGGCGATTACTGTTTGGTATCGGTAGGCCGACGTCCATATACAGATGGCTTAAATGCTGAAGCCGCAGGAGTAACGTTAACAGAGCGCGGACAAATTGAGGTAAACGACCAATTACAAACCTCGGCAAAGAATATTTATGCCATTGGTGATGTAGTAAAAGGCGCAATGTTGGCACATAAAGCAGAAGAAGAAGGTGTGTTTGTAGCAGAAACTTTGGCAGGACAAAAACCACATATCGATTACAACTTAATTCCAGGCGTGGTGTATACTTGGCCAGAAGTAGCTGCAGTAGGTAAAACGGAAGAGCAGCTTAAGGAGGCTGATGTGGCATATAAAACAGGGTCTTTCCCTATGCGTGCTTTAGGAAGAAGTAGAGCGAGTATGGATTTGGATGGTTTTGTTAAAATTCTGGCAGATAAAGCTACAGATGAAATTTTAGGTGTGCACATGATTGGTGCTCGTGCTGCAGATATGATTGCAGAAGCGGTTGTGGCAATGGAGTACCGTGCATCTGCAGAAGATATATCAAGAATGTCCCATGCACATCCCACTTACACGGAGGCTATTAAAGAAGCAGCATTAGCAGCCACTGGTGATAGGGCATTACATATTTAAAATGTATAAAGGGATAGAAATCTTATAATACGTTTGTATAAAAAAAGCGACGCTAACTTTAAAATTAGCGTCGCTTTTTGGTATTTGTTCTTATA
Organism: Mariniflexile ostreae; assembly: GCF_042427585.1. Taxonomy (NCBI): domain Bacteria; kingdom Pseudomonadati; phylum Bacteroidota; class Flavobacteriia; order Flavobacteriales; family Flavobacteriaceae; genus Mariniflexile; species Mariniflexile ostreae. The sequence continues at coordinate 56,863 of NZ_JBHMFC010000021.1, forward strand.
GATTTTATACACCTCATAGGTTTGAAAAACAGATGAGGTGTTTTTTCTATACAGACAATTCTATTTTTATTGTTTTCTAATCGATTTGATAATATCTAAAGCTGCTTTAACATCTTTCTGAAGCTTTGCATAATCTTTATTGGCGATAATGTCTTTAGAAATCAATTGAGAGCCCATACCAACACAAGTTACACCAGCATTAAACCATCCTGTTAAGTTTTCAACAGTTGGAGATACACCACCAGTAGGCATAATGCTTGTCCAAGGTTGTGGGCCTTTAATGCCTTTTACAAATTGAGGGCCATATATATCACCAGGAAATAATTTAACGATTTCACAGCCTAATTCTTCGGCTCTAGCAATTTCAGTTAACGTTCCACAACCTGGAGACCATAATACTTTTTTACGATTACATGCGATGGCAATATCTTCTCTTAAAACAGGCGTTACTATAAAGTTAGCGCCTAAAGCCATATATAAAGATGCTGCAGCGGCATCGGTTACAGAACCAACACCCATAATCATGCCTGGCAATTCTTTATTCGCATACTTCGTTAATTCACCAAAAACCTCGTGAGCGAAATCACCTCTTGCAGTAAATTCCATTAAACGCGCACCACCATCGTAGCAAGCTTTTAATACGTTTTTACTTAATTCTAAATTGTTGCTAAAAAATAATGGAACCATTCCGGTTTCTTTCATTACTTGAGCGACTTCTAATCTTGAAAATTGTGCCATATTATTGTTTTTTTTAATGATAATGATTTAATTTTCCAATATTTTTTATATTGGAATTTGTAATTCTTTTATATAGGACGTATTACTTTAGTCCCAATTTAATATCTTTTTGAAATCATATGCTTCTGGATTGGAAACATATTGTTTTGCGTTTTCATAATCCTTTTCTTGAATGTAGAAAAGGTTCTTAATAAACAGTTGTGCCATATCGGAGTCGATATCCACCAATCTTGGGGGAATCTTGCCATTTTCATCCTCAAAATCCTTTAAATATAATGGCGAAATATCTCCTCTGGAATTGGCGCTCACGATACAGCCTGAAATCCCTTGGTCGTATAGCTTTTTAACACCAATACCTAACAATGTACATAGTGTTAAATCGAATGCAATGGGGTTACAGCATCTTAATTCGTAGCCAAGCTCTACGGGTCTAGATTTTATTTGTAGCCCAATTTCTTTCAACCTAACCTGTAACAGATAATTGAATATATGCGATTTACTAACGTTGCCTAGTTCTGGATGCCCATGATCATCATAAGTAAAGTTAATGCCAGAATTTATGATTTCTTCTTCATCCATAAAATGAAAAACACCCTCACTAACCAAAGCGACACCGTACTCAACACCTTTAATTTTACATTTAACGATAGAAGAGATGATCATATTGATAATCTTATCAAATGTAATATTAGTTTTGTTGAACATTTCTGGAATAATCATCATTTGGAAATGACAAGCAGATGCAATCCCAAAGGCTAGATGTCCTGCAGAGCGCCCCATGGCAGACATAACGAACCAGTTCTCGCTGGTTCGGGCATCTTCATAAACCGTATTGCCAATACGAACACCTTCATCTTTAGCAGTATGGAACCCAAAAGTAGGGTTTCTATCTGGTAAGGGTAAATCGTTATCGATGGTTTTAGGAACATGGATGTGGGAAATTGTTAGGTGTTGGTCCTGGAGGTATTTGGTTAACCTATTAGCGGTAGATGCGGTATCGTCTCCTCCAATGGTTACTAATAATTTTACATTATGTTTTTTGAAAAAATCGGGTTTAAAGTCACTGTCTTTAGGTTTAAATCTACTCATAATTAATGTAGATCCCCCTCGACTAAAAATACGGTCGGCATGGTGAAAATCGAAAATCTTTAGTTCGGGCTCATCAGAAAGTAAGCCCTGATAGCCATGGTGGACACCAATGACTTTATAACCGTCCTTTAAGAATGTTTTGGCCAATGTACTAATAACGGTATTAATGCCAGGAGCAGGGCCACCCCCACAAATAATTGCAATGGACTTTTCCATAAAGAGTTTTTGGAGAATTTAGATGTTCGGATAAAACGTTTATTTTAGAAAAACCTGCAAGGTAAATTACTGCGATACTTTTAAGGGGTATCGGGGCAGTAATGACCTTGCAGGCCTATAAATATAGTATTATCTTGCTACTCGACCAGAAGCGTCTCCGCCCATAAGTTTTTTAACCTCATCAACGGTTACCAAGTTGGCATCTCCTTTAATGGTGTGTTTTAAACAGGATGCAGCTACAGCAAAATCCAATGCGTTTTGATCGTTATCAGGGTAAGTTAACAAACCGTAGATCAATCCACCCATAAATGAATCTCCACCACCAACACGGTCTACAATATCCGTTATTTGGTACTGGCGGGTTTCGTACATTTTTTTACCATCGTAAAGAACACCTGCCCATGTGTTGTGAGATGCAGAGATAGAACCTCTCAAAGTGGTGATTACTTTTTTAGCTCTTGGGAATTTTTTCATCATTTGTTGACAAACAGATAAGAAGGCTTCAGCTTTAACATCATGTCCTTGTGTTTGTACGCTAATTCCTTCTGGTTTAATACCAAAATGCATTTCAGCATCTTCTTCATTTCCAAGAATAACATCACAATACGATGTTAGCTCAGTCATGATGGTTTCACGGTCGCCATCGTAGTTCCATAATTTTGCACGATAATTTAAGTCAGTAGAAATTGTAATTCCTAATTTGCTAGCAGCCTTAACAGCCTCTAAACAAACATCGGCAGAACTTTGAGAAATAGCTGGTGTAATACCAGTCCAATGGAACCATTCTACGCCTTTAAATACTTCTTCCCAGTTGATCATACCGGGTTGGATGCTCGCCATTGAAGAGTGAGCTCTGTCGTAAACCACTTTACTGCCTCTAGATACCGCTCCTGTTTCTAAGAAATAGATTCCTAAACGTTCGCCACCCCATACAATTTTATCTACGCCAACACCTCTTTTGCGCATTTCCATCATAGCACATTCACCAATGTCATTTTTTGGTAAACGGGTAACAAAATCGGTTGAAATACCGTAATTGGCCAAAGATACGGCCACGTTTGATTCCCCACCTCCGTAAACAACGTCAAAACTGTTTGCTTGTGAAAATCTTAAAAATCCTTCAGGAGCTAATCTTAACATGATTTCTCCAAATGTTACAACTCTACTCATTTTTGTTTTTTTTAATGTTTATGATTTCTGGTTTAATTTATATGCTTTCGTTCAATCGTTTGAACACTTTTTTTAAAAAGATGGTGCTATTCATTCTTTAAATCTACCACTCGTATGGCTTTTAAACAGCTTGTTAATGTTTGCGTTATATTTAAAATTTAAAATAATACCCTTTGTTTTTCAATTAAAAAGCTTAGTTTTGTTCAAACGTTTGAACAAATATATAAAATTTTTGATAACTAAAAAAAAAACAACCATAAAAGATATTGCTAATGTTTTGGGTATTACGCCATCTGCGGTATCCAAAGCTTTGAGCGACCATCCTAGAATTAGTGACAAGACTAAAGCTGATGTGATACAGGTGGCTAAAAATTTAAATTACCAACCCAATCATTTGGCAAGTGCTCTAAGAAAAGGAAAAAGCAATTTGGTAGGTCTTATTATCCCAAAAGCGAATAGTCATTTCTTTTCTTCAGTCTTACAAAGTATGGAAGAAATTTTAAATGAAAAAGGATATAGTGTTATAATTTCACAATCTAATGAATCTTACAGGCAGGAGTGTGAGAGTATCGATGCGCTTTTATTTACACAAGTGGATGGTATAATTGCTTCATTAGCGAATGAAACGTTAGATTTTTCGTATTATGAGAAAATTAAGGCTAAAGGCATTCCTTTGATTCTGTTTGATCGCGGTGAAAATGATTTGGAAGTGGATTATATTGGAATCGATGATTACCAAAGCAGTCATTTAATTGTAGATCATTTAGTAGCGCAAGGCTGTAAAAGGATTGCACATATTGCTGGCTATAACCATACCCGAATTTATAAAAACAGGATTAGAGGCTATAGGGATGCTTTAGATAAACATCAATTGCCTATAGAAGATGCTTTGATATTGGAAGGCAATTTAAGTTTGGAAGATGGTAGGGCAAAAATGGAAACTTTGCTAAAATTGCCACAACGACCGGATGCTGTTTATGCTGCGGGAGATTTTGCTGCTTTAGGAGCGTTACAGGTTTTAAAAGAACACGGTGTAAAAATGCCAGAAGATATTGCTCTTGTGGGCTTTGGGAACGAACCTTTTACATCGTATGTAAGTCCGTCTATCTCTACAGTAAACCAAAATAGTGAGGCTATTGGTAGGTTTGCGGCAGAGGCTTTTCTTTATCGTATTGAAAATCCAAAAGAGAAAGTATCCTTAAAGAAAAAGATTTTAAACGCCGAGTTGGTGGTAAGAGCGTCTTCCAAAAAGAGTTGATTTTTTCTCGTTATTTTTTTTGACTGGAACTTCTAATTATCAATTCAGAGTCCAATAAGGTCGACGATATCTGTTGTTCTTTTAAATTATCGGTCATTTGTTCTAACAAGGTGCGAGAAGCCATTTTTCCAATCTCAAAAGCGGGCTGGTGTATGGTTGTTAAAGAGGGTTCTATAATTGCCGAAATAGGATCGTTGTTAAAACCTACCACCGCAATGTCTTCCGGAACCTTAACGCCTTGTGTTTTAAAATATTTCATAGCACTTATGGCGGCAGTGTCGTTAGCAGATACAACACCGTCTATACCTTTTAATTCCAAGATTTTTTTAGCGGAGGCCATCCCATCTTCTTCAGACAGACCAGATTCAAAAATATGCTTTGCGTTAGCTTCTAAATTATGTTTTTTTAATGCAGCCATATAGCCTTTTTGGCGTTGTCTATACAGTTCAATTTTTTGTGATCCAGACAAGTGGGCTATACGGGTACATCCTTGAGAAATTAGATGTTCTGTAGCCATAAAGCTAGCATGAACATTATCAATAGTAATATTAGAGCAGTTTTTTAAAAAACAGGGTCTATCAAAAAATATAATAGGCTTTTCAAGACTTTGGTAAGCTTCAAGGTGTTTGTAGTCTGTGGTTTCCATAGAGATGGAGATGATAATGCCATCCACACGATTGGATATTAATGTAGACATTATTTTCTTTTCCCTATCGATGGAATCTAAGGATTGGCAAATAAGCACATTATATCCAGCTTCATGTGCCGTTTCTTCAATACCCGCAATAACCGTGGAAAAGAAGTATCTAGAAATTCTTGGTATTACTACAGCTATAGTGTGTGTTTTATTGGTGCGGAGATTGGATGCCAGGCTATTGCGTTGGTAACCCAGTTCTTTGGCTTTTTTAATAATAAGGCCTTTTGTTTTTTGAGAAACCCGTGGACTATCGTTTAAAGCCCGAGACACAGTAGAACTATCAATCCCTAGGGCTTTGGAAATATCATGAATGGTTGCTCTTTCTTTTTTCATCACTAGTTTTTGGACACGAAATCAAATTTACATATAAGTTTAGCAAATATAATTATAATCCAGAATACAATCGATTGTATTTTGATAAAAATTTATTACTTTTGCTTTAAATTTAAAACACTTTAATTATGAGTACTACCTACGAAGTAAGATACGCAGCTTCTCCTAGAGAAGTAAAAAGAATGGATACTACAGAGCTTAGGGATGAGTTTTTAGTAAAAGATTTAATGGTAAAAGACGGAATACACTGGGTGTATTCACATTATGATAGGTTTATGGTTGCTGGTATTGTTCCAACAAACAAAACGGTTGTTTTGGAAACCATCGATGCTTTAAAATCTGAATTTTTTCTTCAAAGAAGAGAATTAGGGATTATCAATATAGGTGATACAGGAACAATTTCTGTAGATGGTACAGATTATGTTTTGGAGCATAAAGAAGCATTATATCTAGGTCAAGGTAATAAAGAAGTTTCTTTTTCTAGTAAATCGTCCAGTAAACCTGCCAAATTTTATTTGAATTCAACACCGGCACACAAATCGTTCCCTAATAAAAAGATTGGAGCGGATGATGTTGAGGTTATAGAATTGGGGTCTGCAGAAACAGCCAATGCAAGAACATTGAGAAAATATATAGTAAATAGCGTTGTAGATGTTTGCCAATTGCAAATGGGAATGACGACTTTAAAGCCAGGAAGCTCATGGAATACCATGCCTGCACACGTTCATGATAGACGTATGGAAGTTTACTTTTACTTTGAAGTACAAGAAGATCAAGCCGTTTGTCATTTCATGGGAGAGCCTCAAGAAACCAGACATATTTGGATGGCCAATAACGAAGCTGTTATTTCGCCACCATGGTCTGTTCACTCTGGATCAGGAACAAGCAGTTATACTTTTATTTGGGGTATGGCAGGCGAGAACTTAGATTATGGCGATATGGATGTATGTAAAATAAACGAATTAAAATAAACACTTAAAATAAACAATTATATATGTCAATTAACTTATTTGATTTAACAGGAAAAATAGCTTTGGTTACTGGTGCCGTTCACGGTTTAGGTATGGCCATGGCGAAAGGATTAGGAAACGCGGGTGCAACTATTGTGGTAAACAATAACTCTAATGATGCTTTAGAAGAAGCTGTGGCCGAGTATAAAGCGGCAGGCTTAAAAGCATATGGTTATGTTTTTGATGTAACAGATGATAAAGCTGTTGAAGAAGCTATCGCAAAGATTGAAAAAGAAGTTGGTCCTATTGATATTTTGGTAAACAATGCGGGGATTATCAAAAGAACGCCTATTGTTGAAATGGAAACTAAAGACTTTGAACTTGTTATTAAAGTAGATTTAGTAGGGCCATTTATAGTATCTAAATATGTTGCAAAAGGCATGATAGCACGCGGTGGTGGTAAAATTATCAACATTTGCTCTATGATGAGTGAGCTGGGTAGAGATTCTGTAAGCGCATATGCTGCTGCAAAAGGTGGTTTGAAAATGTTAACTAGAAGTATGGCTACAGAATGGGCTAAATTCAATATTCAAACCAATGGTATTGGACCAGGATACTTCGCAACAAGCCAAACAGCGCCTATTCGTGTAGACGGACACCCTTTTAACGAGTTTATTATGGGAAGAACACCTGCTGGCCGTTGGGGAGATCCAGAAGATTTGCAAGGTGCAGCTATATTCCTATCGTCTAAAGCAAGTGATTTTGTAAACGGACACGTGGTGTATGTAGATGGAGGTATTCTTGCAACTATAGGAAAACCATCCAACGAAAGTTAATTGAAAAACAATATTAATTTTTATAATAATTCAAAATGAAAATAACAAAGTCGCTATTTTTTGTTTTAGTAACAGTGCTTTTGTCTTCTTGTTCACAAAAAAAGACGGATAAAATCATTGTTATAAAAAACACGCTCGATACAGAAAGAGCTTTTGAAACCGTAGAACTTACAAAAGATTTTCTAGGTATTGAAGATTTATCTACTGTTGGAATCCGGGATGTTGAAACCAATGCGTTGCAAATCACTCAAACTGTTGATAATGATGGTGACGGTGTTATGGATGAGTTATTGTTTCAACCTGAAATTTCAGCAAATTCCGAAAAAAGATATGCTGTTGTACAAGTTTCAGAAGCAGAACGTCCAGAAACGATAGAGTATTGCTATTCCCGTTTTGTTCCCGAACGTACAGACGATTATACCTGGGAAAACAACAGAGTGGCGTTTCGTGTGTATGGTCCTGATGCGCAGTATCGTGCCGAAAACAACCTTCCACAGCCAACCCTTTCTAGTGGAGTGGATGCTTGGTTAAAAAGGGTAGAATACCCTATAATCAATAAGTGGTATAAAGAAGATTTGGAAAAAATATCATCTTATCACGTAGATAGTGGAGAAGGACTAGACGATTTTCATGTCGGTATAAGTAGAGGTGTAGGGGGTATTGCCGTTAATAAAGATGGTAAATATTACTATTCTAAAAACTATACAAAATGGCGCACCATTACCACGGGCCCTCTTAGAACTAGTTTTTATTTGGAATATGCCAACTGGGATGCTGGTGGAAACGAGATAAAAGAAAGTAAAATCATTACATTAGATTATGGCAACAACCTCTCTAAATTTGATACTAAAATAGAAGGTTCGGCAACTATCTCGGCAGGGCTTACCTTGCATGAAAAAGATGGTGTTGTATCAGGTAGCGACGAGAACGGATGGGTGAATTATTGGCAACCACATGGCGATTCAGAAATTGGAACAGCTATTGTTGCACCTAAAAAGTACTTTTCTGCATTCGAAACTTATGATACAGAAGCTAAGGACGAAAGTAATGCTTATGCACACCTAAATGTTATCGATAATGCTGTAACGTATTATGCTGGTTTTGCTTGGAAAAAAAGTAAACAATTTAATACTAAAGAAGCCTGGGAAGCTTATTTAGATGCTTTTGCTAAAAAAATAGCAAGCCCTTTAGAGGTGACTATAGAATAAAACGCATTTCTTTAAACCTTTTTTAGCAATTTTTTTATTAAATCCATCTTGATTTTGCAGTGTTTAGCAAAAAAATCAAGATGGATTTTTTTTGTAAAGGGCTTTTATTGGCGCTTCAAACCCTTTTTTTTAAAATTAAATGGTATTCCATTTTCTTTAGTCTTATTTCTATTATCTTTTTTAGCAATATCATTATCTTTGCCGCATGATACATTTAGGTAAATTTAATACGCTGGAAATACTTCGAGAAGCCGAACAAGGTGTTTATCTAGTCGATACAGAAGGAAACGAAGTTTTATTGCCAAATCGATACGTTCCAGAAACTTTTAAAATCTATGATAAGGTTGAGGTTTTTGTGTATTTAGATAATGAGGAAAGACCTGTTGCCACAACAGATAGGCCATATATAACGTTAAATGATTTCGCGCTTTTGCGTTGCAATCAAGTCACGGACTATGGTGCGTTTTTAGATTGGGGCTTAGTGAAAGAGCTGTTCTGCCCGTTTAAGGAACAAGCTTTTCCTATGAAACCAGGAGGATGGTACTTTGTGTATTGCTATCTAGATGACAAAACAAATAGACTCGTGGCTTCTAGTAAGACCAATGGATTTTTAGATAATAAAGAACTAACGGTTAGCGAGTTTGATGAAGTGGATTTAATTGTGTCTCATCCTTCAGATATTGGCATGAATGTTATCGTAAATAAAACACACGCTGGATTAATCTATAAAGACAACATTTTTGGAGACCTTAGTGTAGGTGATCGTTTAAAGGGGGTGGTGAAGAAAATACGTCCCGGTAACAAGTTGGATATTGCGCTTGGCCAAATAGGATACCGTAATATCGAGCCTAATGCAGAGCGTATTATGCAGGAGTTGCAAGATCATGATGGTTATTTGAATCTTACGGACAAATCTGATCCCGAGGCGATTAAAAACGCACTTCAAATGAGTAAAAAAAACTTTAAAAAAGCCATTGGTACCCTGTACAAACAGCGTTTGATAGATATCAAGCCCGATGGTATTTACTTGGTTTAAACCTTGTTCTATAGCTTCTAATATTCTATGTTTTAGATAGTGCGATAATTTGTTTTTGTTTAAAATAAATGGCGTGCAAGTATTCTAAATTTTAGTGACTTTAGGCTAGCTAGGGTTTAGCGGTACGTGGATTTACTTATATACGCCATGGCTGTATGGCTATCGTGCTTTATTTGAAATAATCATGCTTTTTTAGTTTTTAGAGCGACATGTTTTTGAATGTTAGGCCATGTTAGATTTTATTTGTTTTGCATTTTTTTTTCTTGATGAAATTGTTTTTTTCTATAAGTATTTTTTAGAGTATGGCGCGCAGTTCTAATTTAGTATTTTTGTAGCATGACACACGACGATACAATTGTTGCATTGGCAACACCCTCTGGAGCAGGTGCCATAGCTGTAATACGGCTATCAGGTAGTGATTCTATAAGATTTGTAGAACGCCAATTCAGGTCTGTTTCTGGAAAAGAACTGAGTAAACAGGCTACACATACCATTCATTTAGGCCATATTGTTGACGAGAATAGAACCATTGATGAGGTTTTGGTTTCTGTTTTTAAAGATCCAAACTCCTATACTGGCGAGAATGTAGTGGAAGTGTCTTGCCATGGTTCTAATTACATTCAACAGGAAATCATCCAATTGTTTCTTAGAAAAGGATGTAGAATGGCAACAGCCGGAGAGTTTACATTACGTGCGTTTTTAAATGGCAAATTAGACCTGTCTCAAGCAGAAGCTGTAGCAGATTTAATTTCTAGTGATAACGAAGCCAGTCATCAAATAGCCATGCAGCAAATGCGTGGTGGGTTTTCTTCGGAAATCGCCAAACTCCGTGAAGAATTGCTGAATTTCGCTTCATTAATAGAGTTAGAACTCGATTTTGCAGAAGAAGATGTTGAATTTGCCGATAGAACCCAATTTAAAGCATTAACAGAGCGTATCACGTTTGTTTTAAAACGACTGATAGATTCTTTTGCCGTTGGGAATGTTATTAAAAACGGAATACCCGTAGCCATAGTAGGGGAGCCTAACGTAGGGAAATCTACGCTTTTAAATGCACTTTTAAATGAAGAGCGTGCAATCGTTTCCGAGATTGCAGGAACTACACGGGATACCATAGAAGACGAAATCTCCATTGGTGGCATAGGTTTTAGATTTATCGATACCGCTGGAATTCGTGAAACCCAAGATGTTATTGAGGGCTTGGGCATACAGAAAACCTTTGAAAAAATTGAACAAGCCCAAGTGGTCGTCTATCTTTTTGAGGCCGATGTTATGGCTCAGGATGCAGATAAATCCAGAAACGTACAAATAGAACTAGAAAAAATAAAGAATAAGTACCCCCTAAAACCCCTTTTAATTGTTGCTAATAAAATTGATAAACTTTCAGAAGATGCTAAATCTAAATTAAACCGTGTTTTAGAGGATATTGAGAATGCCCAATTTGTATTATTATCGGCAAAAGAAGGCATAGGCGTGGAGCTTTTAAAAGATACCTTATTGGGTTTTGTTAACACAGGCGCACTAAAAAATAACGACACCATTGTTACCAATTCCCGTCATTACGATTCACTTTTAAAAGCTTTTGAAGATATTGATAAAGTAAAACATGGCTTGGAATCTGGCTTATCTGGAGATTTATTGGCTATAGATATTCGTCAGGCTTTGTACCATTTTGGGGAAATTACAGGGCAAGTAACCAATGATGAATTGTTGGGGAATATATTCGCTAATTTTTGCATCGGAAAGTAATTGAGTTTCTTTTTATTGGTTTTTATCTGTTTTTCAAAGGTTTACATATTCTTTTTTGTTGCCTAACTGCTCTTTTTTAACTATATTTGTTTCATATATGTTGCCTGTTATGCAGATTTGTTGCCCGAATCTGTTGGCAAAAATAGTGGCGAAATGATGCACCATATTGCCCCACGTTGCACCATAACGCTACATAAAGCACCATTTATGAGCAGTAATTTATACATCCCAAAAACTTGTAAACATTGCGGTAATGCGTTTACAGCACGAACAACAGTAACTCAATATTGTGGTAACTCTTGCGCTAAAAAAGCCTATAAGGCCAGAAAGCGTAAAGAAAAAATCCAAGCAACTCTTAATGCTGATATGAAGCAAAAGAATGAAGTTGTTGAGGTTCAGAATCCTAATGCTGTAAACAATAAAGATTTTTTAAGTGTTACAGAAGCTTCTCAATTAATTGGTGTTAGTAGATGGACCATTCAAAGAATGATTCAACAAGGACGCTTAAAAGCTGTTCCTTTCGGAAGAAAACGTATTGTAGCCAGATGGCAAATAGAAAACCTTTTTAATTAGCATCCTATGAAAGTAACATTAAGACAACGCAAGAAGAATGACAAAATAAGTTTGTATTTAGATTACTATCATAAAGGCAAACGTAAAACCGAATATTTGCGTTTATACCTTACACCTAACCCTAAAACTAAAACCGAAAGAGAGGTTAACAAGAAAACCAAACAATTAGCGGAAACTATTTGTGCTCAACGACAAATTGAAATTCAAAACGGTATTTATGGGTTCCAAGATATTGAGAAATTAAAAGGGAGTTTTATTACTTATGTAACAGCATTAGCAGAGAAAAAGAATACAAGCTCTGGTAATTATGGTAATTGGAACAGTATGCTAAAACATCTAAAAACGTTTTGTCCAACAGACGTAAGTTTTCAAGATATTGATAAGGATTTCGTAGTACGCTTTAAAGAGTATTTAGATAAGGATGCAATGGCAAGAGCAGGTAAAAAATTATCTCAAAACTCTAAATATTCTTATTATGGAAAATTCAACGCTGCATTAAAACAAGCTGTTAAGGATGGTATTTTAAGAATAAACCCAGCAAATGGTGTTGAGTATTTTAAACAAGGTGAACCTCAACGAGAATTTTTAACTCTTGATGAATTACAAAAAGTAGTCAATACAGAATGCGAGTTACCACTTTTAAAAAGTGCTTTTATATTTTCTGCGCTTACTGGGTTACGTTGGTCAGATATTGAAAAACTGATTTGGTCAGAAATTCAACATTCTAAAGAAATGGGATATTATATTCGTTTCAGACAAAAGAAAACAAAAGGGGTTGAAACTTTACCTATTTCAGACCAAGCAGCAGAATTATTAGGAGATAAGGGTAAACCCGAAGAAAAAGTTTTTCAAGGTTTACATTATAGTGCTTGGTCAAATTTAAAGTTACAACAATGGATGCTTAATGCAGGAATAACAAAAAATATCACGTTCCATTGTGCTCGACATACCTATGCAACTTTACAATTAACTTTAGGAACAGATATTTATACTGTTTCCAAGTTATTAGGTCATAAGGAATTGAGAACTACGCAGATTTATGCAAAAGTTATTGATGATAAAAAGAAAGAAGCTGCTAATAAAATTAAATTGGATTTATAATGGCTAAAGACCTATTTATCGACTTACTGTATGTGGAAAAGGTTACTGATGATAAAAGAACCGAAAACCAATTTAAAGAGCTTTTAAAAGGCTTTAAAAAGCAATACCTCAATACAACGCCTAAATATGAAATTGACTTCAAAAAGGCGTATTCTAACAGGCGTAAATACTATTTAAAGTTAATTGAAACCGAGTACATCAAAAATTTTAATCAAATCAATGATGCACTTGAAATCAATACTACACCAGGTCATTTATCTTTCTTGTATGATAAAGAATATAACCGTATCAAAAATTACCTAAACCAAATTAGTAACTATGTTTCTGATAACGATCTTGACGAAACCTTATACTTAAAGCCAATTCAAAACGATAAATCAGATGAAGCTTATATTATTTCATTTTTAAAGGCTAATGCGATGATGCTTTTTATGGAACTTCAAGAACGATTTTCAGAATTAAGTGATACTGAAATTTATACTATCGAAGAATTACACGAAGTATTTTTTAATGAAGAACCACCTGAAGAGTTAATTGTAAAATCCTATTCCGGTGCAGAAATAAAAACTGTTAGAAAACAAGTAAAACAAAGTTCAATTTTCAACGCTATACAAGGTGATTTTAGAGAGGAAAACAATGATGTCTTATCCTATAACGAACTTATTAACAAGACTAAACAAAGGGAATTTGCAAAATTAGAGGAGTTGTTAAATGAAAAAGGTATCATTGATGATAAATATAATTATACTAAAAAAAGGGGCAAAAAAATATTACTTGCAGCTTTTATGGTAAAACTAACGGAAGCAAAATACTTTAATGAAAGGATATTTTTTGAAGATAAACCATCAAAAAAAATAGAGCGTAAACATATTCATAAATTTTTTGCTCATCGTTATGGACCAGGTAGTAATGCCGATAAAGAATATCGTAATTTTTTAGGTGCTAAAAAAAGAGCCTATCAAAAATTAGTTGATGCCAATTTTTGGCTTGACCAAATCAAATAAAACTTCACTTTTAAAAAGTGGTATTTTCTCTATTTAATACCAAATAGATAATACCAAAAATGGCATAAATCATTGTTTTACAATGATTTAATAATACCATTTTTTCTCTTTTCTATTATACCAAACACCTTTTTCCATATTTGCTATGTCCTTGACAATCAAGGATGACTTTTGCGCAGAAGTCCATTTTTAAATTAAAATTATAAAAAGATGGACGTTAAAATTATAGAACGTTTAGAAAGCATCGAAAAGTTGTTATTAGAACAACAAACGTTGCAAAAGCAAGTATTGAATTTCAATGAAACTTGCAAGTATTTAGAACTATCACAATCGCACTTGTATAAACTTACAAGTACGGGAGCCATTCCACACTATAAACCGAATGGCAAAAAAATCTATTTCCAACGTCAGGAGTTAGACCAATGGTTACTGCGTAACCGTATGGATTCCCGAGATGAAATCGAACAGCAAGCTGCCGATTACCTAATCAAAAAAGGAAAGGTAAAGTTATGACTGAAATAATCGATTTACTCTTGGCACTCTCACAAGAGATTAAGGATATAAAAGCACGTATCGAATTAATAAGAGCTACGAGAGCAGAACGCTTAAAAGATATGTGGATTGATAATCAGGACGTAATGCAAACGCTACATATTAGCCAACGCACATTGCAAACATTCCGTTCAAATGGCACGATTCCATATAGCAAGATACAAGGTAAATTTTATTACAAAGTATCTGATATAGAGGAACTATTACAAAGCAATTATTATAACCCAAATTTTAAATGCGATGGAAATAAGTAAAGAAAGCATTTTAAAGAAAACGCATTACGGGTTAAATATTTATGCTTATGTATTAAGGCAGTATTATCCTAAAACAACAGTCCTTTCCTTAAAAGGAAGGGACTGTGGGGTAACCCGCAATCCTTTTAACGGAGGTAAATCAACATTACAAATTAATGTTTTAGACAATAAAGCGGTGCATTACGATACAGAATTAACCGATTTTAAAGGTGATGTATTCGATTTTGCATCCTATCATTTTAAAATCATTAATGAAGAAGAATTGTTGCTAAAAATTAACAAAGAACTACATCTAAATCTTGAAGTAAAGCAAGAAGATGAATTATCCTGGTTAGATGAACCCGATGATACTTGGTATGCTTACAGCAGTTTTTACAAAGCACCAATTAGAAATGTGTTTCCAACTGAAAAAGTACGATTACATCAAATATTGGAGCGTATTACAAGCGATAAGTATAAAAGTATCACAGAGCAATTTAGAGCGATTAAAGACCCAAAAGAAGCACGAAAATTTAAAGCAAATCATTTTGATTATATAACATTTTCAGGTGTGTTTTCTAAACGAAATGATGATAGCTTAATTGAACACTCATCATTATTGACAATCGATTTTGACCATTTAGAAAATCTTGAAGAACTAAAACAACAATTATTAAACGATGAATATTTCGAAACCGAATTGTTGTTTACATCACCTTCAGGAGAAGGCTTAAAATGGATAATTAGAATCGATTTATCCCAAGTGTCACACAATGAATATTTTATTGCGGTGGCCAATTACATAAAGCAAACATATAACATTGAGGTAGACCAATCAGGTAAAGACATTTCCAGAGCGTGTTTTTTATCCCACGATCCATTGGCATACCTACATAAAAGACATCAGAAATTATGACAAAAATATTTAACCCAAAAGATTGGTTAGCTGTTCCAGAGCAAAAAGAAGTACCTAAAAAACCAATCAACAACAACCCAACAACAGTTGTTGCAAATGATATTGAATCATATGTCAGCGCATTAGAACAATCAGGTATAGACATTACAGATACGTATGAAAAATGGCGTGATATTGGATTTGCAGTTTCAGAAGAATACGGAGAAGCTGGACGTGATTACTACCATAGAATAAGTAGAAATTATTCAGGTTACGACCATAAAGAATGCGACGAACAGTATAATAAATGCTTACAAGCAAAAGGACACGGTATAAGCATTGGTACTTTATACCACCATTTACATCAAGTTGGTATTAAACCACAACAGCAACAACAAGTTGTTGAAGTGTTGCAACAGTCAGAAGAAGTAAAACAACCATTGCCAACAATACCAACAACAGTTTACAACAATATTCCAACATTTTTGCAACAAGTAATACAACCTTCAAGCAGTAATGAAGAACGTGATATTTTATTGTTGGGAGCATTAACAGCATTTAGTGCCTGTTTTCCAAAACTATTTGGTGTGTATGACCAAAGTAAAGTATTTAGCAATTTGTATTTATTTGTTACTGCACCAGCTTCAGCAGGAAAAGGAAGATTAAACCAAATTAAAAATTTGGTAAATCCTGTTCACAAACAACAACGTGAACAATCCAAAATCCTAAAACAACAACATCAAGTTGAAATGGCAACTTATAATATGAATAAGGGTAAAAGTGAAACAATGGAGAAACCAAATAAACCACCTGAAAGAATGTTGTTTATCCCTGCTAATAATAGTGTAACAGGTGTTTATCAATTAATATCGGATAATGAAGGTAGAGGGTTAATTTTTGAAACCGAAGGAGATACTTTAGCACAAGCCTTTAAAAGTGATTACGGTAATTATTCAGATGGTTTTCGTAAAGCATTCCACCACGAAACCATTAGTTATTATCGAAGAACAGATAGAGAATATGTTGATATTGAAAGACCTTGCTTATCAACAGTCCTATCAGGTACACCAAAGCAAATTCAAGCGTTGGTTCCAAGTGCTGAAAATGGGTTGTTTAGTCGTTTTATGTTTTATTATATGAATATCAAACCGACTTGGAAAAACGTTTTTCAAACAGGCATAGCAAATGGTTTAGATGAATACTACGACCAATTAGGAAAGGAATTTTTTGAGCTATATAAAACTTTAAAAAACAACCGACCTATTGAAGTAAGGCTAACAACAGAGCAACAACAAAAATTCAATGTATTTTTTGAAAAACTACAAACCAAATATCTAAATCTTCAACCCGATGACTATATAGCAACTGTTAGACGTTTGGGGTTAATAGCATTTAGAATTATAATGTTGTTTTCTGTATTTCGCATTATGGAAGATGGTGATGTAAACCAAGTAAGATATTGTGAGGATATAGATTTTGAAAATACATTGGAAATGATAAGCGTATTAGTAAAGCACAGTAGTAAGGTGTTTAACGATTTACCTATCGAACAAAAAGAAGTAAAAAGAGCCAATCGTAAAGAACGTTTTTTAGAAGCACTACCTTATCAATTTTCAAGACAAGATTACCTAAATATAGCCGACAAAAACAAGATTCCTCATAAAACAGCAGAAGGCTATATTACTAAATTTGTTGATGCTGGTCTAATACATAGGGAAGCACATAACAATTATACAAATCCCACAAAAGCACAATAAGGATTTTGAGGATTTTAAGGAAACGAGGATTTATAAAAATACTTTATATCCTCAAATCCTTAACTTCCTCATTTCCTGTTTATAATTGTTAATATCTTTTTGTTAGTTCTTATTTTCTTTTTCTTACATTAGACAAATATTGACAAGTCAAAATATCCCCAAAATGACGTTTGGAGAATACATCAGAGAAATACGAGAAGAAAAGCAATTATTATTAAGAGAAGTTGCTTCTCAAATGAATATTGATACGGCACTTTTAAGTAAAATTGAACGTGGTACTCGTATGGCTCGTAAAGAACAAGCTGAAGCATTAGCCAAAGTATTAAAACAAAATAAAAATGAATTGCTTCAATTCTGGATGGCAGATAAAATTGTCTTTATGTTAAAAGATGAAAAGAACAGTACGGAAATCCTCAAAATTGTAGAACAAAAAATTAATAGATTGAGCAAGAAGTAGAATTAATAAACCCAAGTATTATGAGTCAGGAACTTTATTTCAATATCATAACGTTTGATTTACCAGACAAACCAATAACTTTTTATTTAAGTAAAGAGAAAATTGGTAATGCTCAAAAGCTCTATAAAACAAAGTTTCCAACCAATATTGAAGAATTGTTTCCTGGTATAAAAGAAGAAAACCCTGATTTCATATACACATCGTTTATTTACGAAAAAGAAGGCTATCATCCCTTATCACTCAATCTAAAGGAACAACCAACCGACTTAATTAAACACTATTATAATTGGCGTATCAAAAAATTCTTTAATAGCATTAAAAAACTTGTTGGTCAAAACTTTGTGAATGATAATCAAATTTGGATTGGTAATAGATCATATCAAAATAAAAGTTTCGCGCAGTATTATAAGTTTACGGTCAAAGTACAAATTAAAGAAGTTAGTGAATATGGTGAGTTAGTTATTTCTTATGATGGTATGGCTAAAGTGTTTAAAAAACCTATTTCTGAAATTATAAAACATACCTCAACAACAAATCTTAATAAAGTTGTATATAAAATGAGGTTATTAAAATATCATAAGGAAAAGGAATTTATTGATGATAACACAAAGGCTTTTGCCATTTTGAATAACGATTTACGTAATGCGTTTAAAATTAAACCAGAACCCAAAGATGATTCCAATAAATATATTGGGTACAAAAACAAAATTGATAAGTTTATTCAACATTTCATTTTAAGTGATGAATTTAAGAAAGTTATCCCTGTAAATAATGATGATTACCTGCCAGTAGAAATAAATCGCATTGGTGAAGTAACTGATGAAAGTAATGATTTATTGTTCCAAAATGGTGTTGGTAGAAATCCCAAAATAGATTTTAAGAACTTAAAACCTTTAAATCCTTGTCAGTTAGATAATGTGCATTTCTTCTTTATACATCATACAAGTTATGCTAAAGAAGTAGAAGCATTGCAAAAATTATTGGAAGATGGTACAAGTTGGTATAAAGGTTTAAACATTTATGCAGGTGTTTTAGCACATTTCGATAATGATGTCAATATAGTATTTGATGATTTAGAAAATCCATTACCTCAAATTTCACAAGGTATAAAAGACTTTAAATCAGACCCTAACATTAATTACGTTGCTATTTATTTAAGCCCTTTTAACAAGCACGAACCTAATCTTGAAAAAAAGTTAGTGTATTACAAGGTTAAAGAACAGCTATTATATAAAAGAATAATATCTCAAGTAATAGAGTTTGATAGATTTAGAAGAAACCAACATAAATTTATTTACGATTTAACCAATATATCATTAGCCTTATTAGCAAAATTAGATGGTACACCTTGGCAACTTAATGTAAAACCAAAAAATGAATTGGTAATTGGTGTTGGTGCTTTTAAAAATACCGAAGAAAACATTCGTTATGTAGCAAGTGCATTCAGTTTTAAAAACAATGGAAGGTTCAATGAATTTCATTATTTCAGTAAATCAGATGTTAAACAATTAGGCAATGCTTTAAGTGATGCTATTTGGCAATATGTTCCAACGAATAAGTCACCCGAAAAAATAGTGATTCACTTTTATAAGGATATGAAGGATGAAGAAATACAACCTGTTTTAGAAATGATGGATAAACTTCAATTGCCTTGTCCTCTTTTTGTTCTTAATATTAATAAAACTAAATCACAAGATATTATTGCTTTTGACCAAAATTGGAATGGTGAGTTAATTCCAATGAGTGGCACATATATAAATATTGGCCCTAAAGGAGAATATAAATATTTACTCTTTAATAATTTGAGGTATAACAATACTGTAAAATACCCAAGTCATTCAAGTTATTCATTTCCAATAAAACTTAAAATATCAAGTCCTACACCAGAGGCTTTAAATGATAGTAAAATGATTAGAAAGCTAATAGAGCAAGTGTATCAATTTAGTAGGCTATATTGGAAATCCTTACGTCAACAAAACGTACCAATAACAATTAAATATCCTGAAATGGTTGCAGAAATAGCACCTCGTTTTGAAAGCAAGGAAATACCACCTTTTGGTCAAGAAACCTTATGGTTTTTATAATCCGAAGCCTTTTTTCTTTGCACAACCATTGCATTCAATAATTTGTATCTTTGTGAAACTTTATGAAAATATTCTTTTCCATATCAATGTCAATTTTATTCTTTTTTCAGGGAATTAGCCTTGATATGGATTTTTGTGGGCCAATAAAAGATATCTCAAATATCATTACCCATTATCAAAACCATAAAGTTTTTGGCGACTCTTTCCTTGATTATGTAGTTGAAGATTACATTGACAATGATGCAAAAAATGAAGGGCATCATAATAACCCAGATAAGGAAAATACACCAGTTCATTCTCATAATCAATGTTGTCATCCTTTAGTACTATTTATTGCGAACAACAATTCGGCCCTAATCAATCGACCAAAGTTTGAAGATAAAGAGCCGTTCAATTTATATACAGTTAACTTCTCTTCCAGGTATCTGGAATCCCTCTTCCAACCCCCTCAAGTATAATTCAGTTTTTTTTAAGGATAGCTATATCCTAACGTGATGCTTCTCAAAGTAAGCATTGCTTTATAAATGCGTTGCACCCATTCGCACCGTAAATTTTCAACTGAATTAATACATATTTATGATTAATAAAATCATTTCATTTTCCATTAATAATAAATTTATTATTGGGCTATTTATAGTGGTGCTTATTGGCACAGGCATATACTCAATGGCCACTATAAATTTGGGTTCCGTGCCTGATATTACCAACAATCAAGTTCAAGTTATAACAACTGCCCCTAATTTGGGAACGGAGGATATTGAGCAATTTGTAACCTTTCCCGTAGAATTGGCAATGGCAAATCTTCCAGACGTTATCGAACTGCGTTCGATCTCTCGTTTTGGACTGTCCGTGGTAACCATTGTTTTTAAAGACGAAGCAGGAACCTATCTGCCACGACAATTGGTCCAAGAAAAATTAACCGCAGTTGCGGAAGAAATCCCTGAAGGTTTTGGCACGCCTTTTATGGCGCCCATTACCACGGGCTTGGGCGAAATATTGCAATATACCTTAAAGGTTAAAGAAGGGTATGAAGAAAAATATGACGCAATGGAACTGCGCACCATTCAAGACTGGATCGTGAAACGCCAGATGGCGTTAGTCCCGGGAGTTGTTGAAGTAAATGCTTTTGGAGGCTATGTAAAACAATATGAAGTCGCTCTTAATCCTGCTAAACTAAAAAGTTTTGGCATCACAATGCACCAGGTCTTTGAAGCCCTTAAAGTGAACAATGCCAATACGGGTGGAGCTTATATTGAAAAAAACCACCAAGCCAATTTTATCCGTGGGGAAGGGCTGGCACGAAGTATCGCCGATTTGGAAAACACCGTTGTGACCACTCAAAATGGAAGCCCTGTTTTGGTAAGGGACGTTGCCGAAAAAGTGGGTTACGGTAACCAAGTGCGTTATGGTGCATTTACCCAGGATGGTCACGAATCTGTGGGTGGCCAAATATTAATGTTGAAAGGACAGAACCCAAGTAACGTTATAGAAAATGTTGAAAAGCGTATAGCCGAAATCCAAAAATCCTTGCCTGAAGGCGTGTATATCGATACATTTTTAAGCCAAAGCGAACTGATTGAGAGAACCACAAGTACCGTTAAAACAAATCTAATTGAAGGGGCACTCATCGTAATATTCGTTTTGGTACTCCTTTTAGGTAGCTTCCGTGGCGGTTTGATAGCAGCTTCGATAATCCCCTTGTGTTTATTGTTCGCATTTATTTTGATGAAGCAATTTGGTATTTGGGCAAATTTAATGTCCTTGGGTGCAATTGATTTTGGAATTATTGTTGACGGCGCGGTAATTATAGTGGAGGGAACGGTTTTTCACATTCATCAACGGATGAAGAAATCCAATGCAATTATGGGACAATCCGAGATGGATGAAATAGCCTATGATTCTTCTAGTAAAATGATGAATTCTGCCTTTTTCGGTCAGTTAATCGTTCTCATTGTTTTTACACCTATTTTGTTCTTGACAGGTGTGGAAGGAAAAATGTTCCGCCCAATGGCCTTTACCTTTGGATTTGCAGTTTTAGGCGCTATCATCCTTTGTCTTACCTATGTGCCAATGATGTCGTCATTATTTTTAAAACCTGCCAAAAACCAAAATAGTTGGTTTGCCAGATTTGAAAATCGGATGGATAGGATAAGCGATAAAATTATGGGCCTTTTGAATCGCGTGTATCTGCCCATACTGAATTTTTCACTTCGTTTTAAAGCAGGGGTCGTAATAGGTGCGGTTGCCTTGCTATTGATTGCAGGATTTGTATTCAAAAATATGGGAGCTGAATTTATCCCGAAATTTGATGAGGGCGATATTGCGTTTCAAGCATTAATAAAACCGGGGAGCAGTCTTACAGAGACCATCGAGGCTTCAAAGAAACTCGAAAATCTAATAAATGAATTTCCTGAAGTTAAAACTGTAGTTTCAAGAATCGGGGTAGCCGAAATCCCAACCGACCCGATGCCAATGGACATTGCGGATAGTTACATTATTCTTGAAAAAGATAAAAGCAAATGGACTTCCGCCGACAGCAAAGAAGAACTCATTGAAAAAATACAAGAAAAGATTTCGGTTGTTCCCGGTGTCAATTTTGTATTTACCCAGCCCGTGGAACTTCGTTTTAATGAGTTGCTAACTGGAGTTCGTGAGGACGTGGCAATCAAATTGTACGGAGAAGATTTGGATGTGTTGGCAGATAAGGTACAGGAAATCGCAGCGGTAATACGTGAAGTACCGGGTGCAGCAGACCTTAACGTAGAGGCTACAAGCGGTTTGCCACAAATGACAGTGGTGTATAACCGCGCAAAAATGGCACAATACGGTGTAACCGTGGATAAATTGAATGATTATGTAAGTGCCGCCTTTGCAGGCGAAAAGGCAGGTGTGATTTTTGAAGGCGAAAAGCGTTTTGATGTGGTTATCAGGTTGGCAGAGGACTTTAGGCAAGACATCAATAGCTTAAAAAACCTTTACATAGACCTGCCGAACGGTGCTCAAGTGCCTCTAAAGGAAGTTGCGGATATCAGTTATAAAGCTGGGCCAATGCAAATTTCAAGAGACAACACTATGCGTCGTATATCTGTGGGTGTAAATGTTCGTGGACGCGATGTAAAATCGATGGTCGAGGAAATTCAGCAAAAACTGGAAACGGAAGTGGAACTGCCACCAGGTTATTACGTCACTTATGGAGGATCATTT
Source organism: Mariniflexile ostreae (assembly GCF_042427585.1). NCBI lineage: Bacteria > Pseudomonadati > Bacteroidota > Flavobacteriia > Flavobacteriales > Flavobacteriaceae > Mariniflexile > Mariniflexile ostreae. Next base: position 80,003 of record NZ_JBHMFC010000021.1, read on the forward strand.
GAAAACCTGCAACGTGCATCAGACCGATTGATGATAGTAGTGCCCATCGTTCTACTAACAATATTTATCCTGCTTTATTTCGCTTTAAATTCATTTTCACAGGCTTTGATGATTTATATGGCAGTGCCTTTGGCGGCAATAGGCGGGGTTTTCATTTTGTTGATCCGTGGAATGCCTTTCAGTATTTCGGCAGGGGTCGGGTTTATCGTACTCTTTGGAGTAGCGGTTTTAAACGGTCTGATACTCATAAACAAATTCAATGAACTAAAAGAAAGTGGAATGACAGATTTAAAAAAACGTATATACGAAGCTACGCACGAACGTTTACGTCCCATTTTATTGACTGCCATTACCACAATTATGGGCTTTATCCCAATGGCGGTTTCCACCTCTGGTGGTGCAGAAGTACAGCGACCATTGGCAACAGTAGTCATTGGAGGAATGCTTACGGCAACATTTTTGACCTTGGTGGTTATTCCTATTCTTTACTATTGGCTGGAATCGAGAAAGGAACGAAACAATACAAAGGGGGATATAAGCTATGTCAACAGGTCAACAAACATTATAACGGTATTATTGATGGTTGGAGGTTTGATGGCTTCTGGAACTTCATTTGCCCAAGACAATAGTCAAGATGGTACAATTCCAAAGACCTTGACCATTGATGAGGCCATTGCTATGGCAAAACAGAATTATCCTACGCTCAAGGAAAGTCAGGCATTTATTGAACGGGAAAAGGCGATGAAAGGCACCAGTTTTGACCTTGGCAGCACCGAAGTTTTTACAGGCAAGGAAGAATATGGCAATAATCTTCCTGGAGTTCAAACAACCGTTGGTGTGCAACAGGGAAATATTGATTTGCTTTCCGGGTTTTCAAAATCGAAATTTTACAAAGAACGTATTGCCTTGGGAGAAAAGTTTTTTGTGGCAAGTGAACAACAGTTGGTGCGTAATGTGATGCAGGCGTATGACCAAATTAATTATTACAAGGCACAGTTGCGTTTTGCTGACCAATTGGACAGTACTTATGCCAATTTTAAGAACGCTGCCCAACTTAGGTATGACACAGGAGAAACAGGCAAGTTGGAGTTTATTGCAGCCTCTTCCGAATTTCAGCAGATACAAGTATTAAAACAACAAGCTTTCGATGATATTGAAATCGCCAAACGTGCCTTAAAGCAATATTTGGGAACCGATGAAAACATCGAGACGGTTGATGGCGTTTACGAGCCATTGGATTTTATGGCTACATTAGATTCAACTTCAGTGGCAAATAATCCAATGTTGCAATATGCCTTGCAAAATGCCGAAGTAAGCAAGGCAAACGTGGGTGTCGAAAAATCCCAATTTCTACCTAAATTTAGTTTATCGTATGGCAGACAAGTTGTAGATGAAGTGTCAGGCTTCAATACTTTTCAGGCAGGCATTAGCATTCCACTATGGTTTTTTCCGCAAAAGGCAAGAGTCAAGTCAGCTAAGGCAGACGCAATGATGGCAGAATATCAATATTTGGAACAAAAAGAAGTTACGGAAAGCCGTGTTTCGCAATTGCTCCAGTCCCTCGAAAAAACTAAGAAGACCTTGCAATATTATAAAGAAGGCGCACTGCTATTGGCAGAGGAACAGATAGCCACGGCACAGTTGGCATCCAAGGAAGGCGAAATTGATTACGTTAATTACATTACAATTCTAAACAGTGCCATCCGTATCAAACAAAACCATTTACAATACCTCAATCAGTATAACCAACAGTCTATTGAGGTACAATATCAATTGGGTAATCTATAATCATAAAAAGAGAAAAATGAAGAATATACTATTAGTAAGTACCGTATTATTTACACTTATGTTTATGAGTTGTAACGATGCCCCAAAATCTGAACTCGGGCATAACGAAGCGGAGGTTGGGGAAGATGCGCACGGCGAAGGCCACGACGAGGAAGAAGGAGTTGTGGAACTTACAAAGCAACAGGCCGAAAACATCGGTTTAAAAACGAAAACTCTGGAGGAACGAACTTTAGGAAACAACATTAAGGTAACAGGAACGCTGGAACTTTTTCCACAGGATAAGGCGAACATCAGTCCGTTTGTTGGTGGAAATGTGAGTTCCATTAAGGTAGTACCTGGAGATAATGTAAGTAAAGGACAGGTATTGGCATATATTGAGCATCCCGATATCATTGCAATGCAACAGGAATTTCAGGAAAAAAATGACGAACTGGTCTTTTTGAAACAGGATTTTGAACGCAAGCAGACCCTTTATGATAAAGGCGTTTCTTCTGGCAAGGAATTTCAGATGGCGCAGTCAAAATTTCGTTCCACCACATCCAGTGTCAATGGGTTGCGTTCCCAATTGAAACTGTTGGGCATTAATCCCGACAAAGTGGCGGAAGGTCAAATATATTCCGCTGTTCCCATTACCACGCCAATAAGTGGATACGTGGCAGAAGTAAATATAAGTTTGGGCGATTATGTGGGCGCACAATCCAAAATGTTCTCAATAAGCGATAACTCAAAAATTTACGTCAATTTTAAAGTATATGAAAAGGACATATACCAAATAGAGAAAGGGCAACAAATATATTTTTCCACGGCCTCCCACCCGGACAATTTGCTTAAAGCCACCGTTCGGTCTGTTGGTAAAACCTTTAACACCGACCCAAAGGCTTTGGAAGTCTTGGCGGATATTGAAAACAAGGATAAAAACCTATTGCCGGGAATGTATGTGGAAGGGCGCATAGTGCAGGGCGAGAAAAAAGGTTTCGCTATTCCTGAAGCTGCTATCATAAAAGAAGGCGAGCAATCCTTCATTTTCATTTTGGATGAAGACGAAGAAATGGAAGCGGGCAAAATGAAATTCAAAATGATACCCGTAACGGTTGGTATTACTGATTTAGGCTTTGTTGAAGTCAATCTTCCTGCCGAAGTTTCAAAGGATGCCAAAGTGGTCATAAACGGAGCTTATAACCTGTCTTCGGAAATGGTTAAAGGCGAACTGGAACACGCACATTAATTCAATCACCATCAAAGATTTTGATTCCGGGTTTGTTTATCGTCTTAATAAGTTAGTTAAAAATTAAAAAACAGGCTCGGTTCAAAATCGATTAAAAATTTAAAAAAATGAAGGAAATAAAAGCATTTATAAAACCGAACCGGATCCAAAGGGTAATTGAAGCTCTTGCTGATAGTGGTTTTAAAAGTATGACCCTGTCACAAGCAGAAGGCACGGGAGCGTTCAAGGCAAAAGGCGCAAGACCGTCGCTGGATTTTCACGTGACAGATAGTCCAGTGGTCAAGCTGGAACTGGTTTGTCAAAATGAGGAAGCCCAAGCCGCAATTGAAACAATTCTAAGAAATGGTAAAACGGAAGAACCAGGAGACGGGATTATTTATATCGCAAATATAGAAGATGCCTTTCACATTAAAACGGGAGAATCCATAGGGAAATAGATGGTTAAAATCACAAGTTAATGACTGAAATAGAAAAATTTTTAGAAGACAAAAGGGTTCGCCCTACGGCAATGCGTTTGCTTATATATAAGTTTCTTGCAGAAAAAGAAATAGCAGTAACATTAAGTGACATTGAAAATGCTTTTGAAAAAGCAGATAGAACTACCTTATACAGAACTATTAAAACATTTGAAGATAAAGGAATAGTCCATCAAATAGACGATGGCACAGGGATAACAAAATATGCGTTATGCGAAGAGGGATGTAATTGTGATATTAAAAACGATTTGCATTTACATTTTCATTGTAATAATTGCAATGAAACCATTTGCTTAACAGAACATAAAATACCTCAAATAAAAGTGCCAGATGGTTTTGTGTCAGAGAATGTAAATTTGGTGGTAAAAGGTATTTGCGATAAGTGTAGTGTCTAATTATTGCACTTCCATTGCACTTACTATTAAAGTACATTTATCCAAAATTAGAGGATATGAAGTTTAATACTAAAATACCTAAACATCTAAAACAGGCGTATAACCAAGAATTAAAACAATACAGTTTCTGTTTAGAAAATAAGCAGTTTGGTAATGCTTGGTATCATTTAGAACGTAATCATATAATAGGACAATCTTATCCTATAGAACATACCTATTCACATTGGCTTATGCTAAAGTTTGGATTTATACAAAAAGATACGAAAGAAGTAATAGGTCAAATAATTAGGTTGCTTGTGGGTGGCTGGAAATCATTTATAAATCACGTTCCACTTGGTAATACTGGTGGAGCAAACGTGCCACCATTAAAACGAATGCCTATTCCCAATGACATTGAAAAATTATTAGATATTAAATGAAAAAAAAGAAAGTCAATTTAAGAGATTTAAAACCAAATTCAGAAGTGCAACACACGCATAATGATGGTCATAATCACGGTAATGGAAGTGCATTCAAAACCTACGTGCCTGCAATAATAAGTTTTACAATGCTTATCATTGGTATAGGTTTAGATTATTTTGATGTTTCATTCTTTAAGGATTGGATTCGTATTGCTTGGTATGGTATTGCATATCTTCCTGTAGGGTTTCCTGTTGTAAAAGAGGGTTGGATTAGTATTAAAAAAGGTGATGTTTTTACAGAGTTCTTTTTAATGTCTATAGCAACCATTGGTGCATTTGTTATTGGTGAATATCCCGAAGGTGTTGCAGTAATGCTATTTTATGCAGTAGGCGAATTATTTCAAAGTGCTGCTGTAAATCGTGCAAAAGGAAATATAAAAGCATTATTAGATGTTAGACCTAAAGAAGCCAATGTATTTCGTGAGGGAGATTATAAAAGTGTTTCGCCTGAAGTTGTCAATATTGGAGAGAAAATTCAAATTCGTGTAGGTGAAAAAATTCCATTGGATGGCATTTTATTATCCGAAAAAGCATCTTTAAATACAGCTGCGTTAACAGGAGAAAGCAAACCAGATTCCATTCAAAAAGAAGCAAAGGTTTACGCGGGTAGTATTAATTTGGAAAGCGTTATTGAAGTTGAGGTAACCAATAAGTTTGAAGACAGTTCTATTGCGAGAATATTAGACTTGGTTCAAAATGCAACAGCACGTAAATCTAAAACAGAATTATTCATCAGACAGTTTGCTCGTATCTACACACCAATTGTAGTGTTTTTAGCTATTGGTGTTACTTTTATACCTTACTTTTTTGTAGATGATTATGTGTTTAGAGATTGGTTATACAGAGCATTAATTTTCTTGGTAATATCTTGTCCTTGTGCGTTAGTGATTTCAATTCCATTAGGATATTTCGGTGGATTGGGAGCAGCTTCAAAAAATGGAATCTTATTTAAAGGTGCTTCATTTTTAGATGCAATGACCAAGATAAATACTTTGGTAATGGACAAAACAGGAACCGTTACCAAAGGTGTTTTTAAAATCAAAGAAGTAAAAGCAATCGGTTGGAATGAAACCGAATTTATGCAATACTTAATGGCGATGGAAGAACAATCCACGCATCCAATTGCTAAAGCCATTTTAGAGTACAAAGCTGAAGGAGAAGATTTTAAAGCACAAGACGTTTCTGAAATTGCAGGTAAAGGTTTAAAAGGCGTTGTTAATGGTAAAACAGTTTTAGTAGGAAATAAAGCCTTAATGACTGCGAATAATATAAATGTTCCAACGGAAACGGAATCTATTGTAGAATCGATAGTATTAGTTGCAATCGATAATCAATTTGCAGGTTATGTAGTCATAGCAGATGAATTAAAGGAAGATGCAAAAGAAACTATTACAGCATTACACAAAGTAGGCATTAAAAATATTATGATGCTTTCCGGTGATAAAGATTCCATCACGCAACAAGTCGCTAAAGAGTTGAATATCGAAAATGCTAAAGGTGGTTTACTTCCAGAAGATAAATTAAACGAAGTTGAAATTTTAAAGAAAAATCCTGAAAACAAAATAGCCTTTATAGGTGATGGTATTAACGATGCACCTGTTTTAGCAGCAAGTAACGTTGGTATTGCAATGGGTGGTTTAGGTAGTGATGTAGCTATTGAAACAGCAGACGTTATCATTCAAACCGACCAGCCTTCAAAAGTAGTTAGAGCCATTAAAATAAGTCGTTCCACACGAAAAATTGTTTGGCAGAATATCATTTTAGCTTTTGGTGTTAAAGTCATTGTCTTAATTTTAGGAGCAGGTGGTTTAGCTACAATGTGGGAAGCAGTTTTTGCAGATGTAGGAGTAGCATTATTAGCAATTTTAAATGCAGTTAGATTACAACGAATGAGTTGGTAATTGTCCCCACAACCCAAAACCCAGTTTTTTCGTACCTCAAAATCCTCTGTCTTTTGTTTTGTTCCGCTATCCACCGCACTTGTAGTTTTTGGTTGCCAACCCTCACACAGCACATTGCTTATTTTATTTGCTATTATATTTTAAAAGTAGTACAATAAAAAAGCAAAGAGCTGTTGCCATCCCTCACACCAAAAACTACCCCAAGCTATGTTTACATAATACAAGTTATAGGAGCAAAAATCCTTTCAAAGGTAGCCTACGGCGTTTTATTATATTTTTGTCGCTATAACTGGTATTATGTAAAATATCCGCTATTCCAACGCTCACATCCGAACATATAACCATATTTTGAACAAGCATTAAACAATAGCAAATTTAAAAGATTGATTAAGTTTAGTATTATATTGGTTATCTCATTCAAACTGCACAAAACCATCGTTAAGTCCAAGTATTCCTTACCTCAAGTCTTTGTTTGTTTCATTTCGTTAACAAATATAAAAGTCCACTTTTCCCCACCACCCAAGTCAGCGGTTATAAAAAAATAGGTTAAGAAAATGCAGTAATACGACATAGCATATTGCTTTTTATCGTACCTCAAAAAAACAAAAAGCTATTGCCTAAAAGTCCTGTATAAGTAGCTTGTTTAAATGCTGTTTTATCAAACAACTATTTAAAACGCTACCCATACAAACGCTTCATCCCACGCTCAAATTGGAAATAACCTATTTTTTTAAGAGTTTATGCCCCAAAAAGTGTTGTTCAATTAATTAAATACATTTCAATATGATTACAAAAACAATCCAAATTACAGAAGTCACAGTTGATGAATTAGCGGATAAGGTAGCAGATAAATTATTGTTTAAAATTGAAGACTATCTTAAAGAACTATCAAAACCAAAAAATGATGAATTACTAACAAGACAAGAAGTCGCCGAATATTTAAGAATCAGTTTGGTAACAATACATTCTTGGAATAAACACGGTATTTTAAATCCAATTCGTATGGGAAACAGAATCCTATACAAAAAACAAGATATTTTAGATGTTTTAGAAGAACAGTCAATAAATAAAAAAAGGTAGCAAATATATGTGGCTACCACAGCCAACGCGCAAGTCTATAAAGGTCAAGCCCTACGGGTTTTGAATAAAACTTTTTTCAAAAGCATTTTTCACAATCATTAAACAATTAATCTCAAAAAACTTTTATCCAAAAACCTTGACAGTCTTATCCACGCCACAAGAGCATTAGGCTTTCTTTTTTTATTGTTTTTCTTTTAAAAAATTAATGGTGCGAAGCGTAGCGAAGCAATTTTAAATTGGATAGCTATGTCAACTTTTGAACTAAAAACACACCAAATCGGAAGAACTTACTCAAACCCTCATTTTTTTATCCTAAACAAAGGGCAAAACAGCGGAAAGCCTTTAATAAATCCTTGTCCTAATTGTTTTGTGGTATCTACATCAACCGAAGAAGAAAAACAAACCCTTTACCATTTATCAATGATGTTGCAAATAGGCGGTTTTTATGCTTATTATTTAAAAGGCAGTGTTATTCCGTTTATCTCAATAGATGATTGCAGAAACACCTTAAAAAATAGTTACACATCGTTGTTAAATGATGAATTTGAGTTACAAAAGCATATTAATATAGTGTCAGCAATTTGTAAAAAAGAAGCTGAACTTAAAAAAGTAATTTCAAAAATGGCAGATTTAAAGGTGTCATACATACAAAATCTATTTTCTAAAAAGCAAAATCGGGCAACAAAGGGCAACAAAAACCAAACCAATCTATTAGCATAGTATTTGCCATATATTACTTGTGTTGGTTAAAGACCGTACCAAGTCCGAACCAACTTCGAACAAGTATTAATTTTAAATTTTATATACAATGGGTGTTATTTCACAAGGAATCCTGGGCGGTGTATCGGGTAAAGTAGGAAACGTAGTTGGTGCTTCTTGGAAAGGTATTGACTATTTGAGAATTAAACCTTCAAGTGTGGCAAATCCACGAACAGAAGGGCAAGTTAATCAAAGAAACAAGTTTACAGTTACTTTGGAGTATCTTCAACCGAATTTAGGTTTTATCAAGAAAGGGTACAAATCTTATGCGGTGCAAAAACAGAGTTTAATGCAGCAATGTCTTATGTATTGAATAATGCGATTACAGGAGCTGCACCAAACTTTACTGTAGATTATTCTTTAGCTTTATTAAGTAGAGGTAATCTATCTGGAGCATTGAACCCTGCAACAGATTTAGCAACTGCGGGACAAGTAGAATTTACTTGGGATGATAACTCTGCTGAAGGTAATGCAAATGCAACTGATAAAGCAATGATTTTGGTTTACAATCCAAGTAAAAAGGAATCAATGTATATTCTTGATGGTGCTGATAGAACTGTAGGATCTCAAATCATTACAATTCCAAGTACCTATGCAGGTGATACAGTCGAGCTTTTTATGGCATTTATTACTGCTGAAGGTAATACAGTGTCAAACAGCGTTTATTTAGGCTCTGGAACAGCTAATTAACGGTTGATGTTTTTATGTATGAAACCACTCTTTATGAGTGGTTTTTTTATGCTATATTCGTAATTGAATTTATTAATAATTACCCTCAATTTACCCTTTTTAGGTGTTTTTTGTATCCTATTTGTTGCCCAAATGTTCTAACCCCAATAAATACAAGGAAAATTACATATTGCATCGGCAAATAAAACCTGTTTTCTTTCGTTTCGTTTGATGTTTTTTTATTGCCTAACAGTAAATTACAACTGTTGTTGCTTTCTTATTATATACTTTGTTAGTGTATTTGGTACCTCATATGTACCTCGCTTTTTTTAATGAGGTACAAACGCACCCATTATAAAAACAACCCTAAAAGAGCGCAAATTAAATAGCGGCAACATCAGTCTTTTCATAAAATACGATAAAGGTTCTGAAATTTGCAAGGATGGTAATCGGAGGTGTTTTAACCCCTATAATACAAAAGTATGCTTACAGTTTTATGCATTTGTATGTTATACACTTATCACTTTATATATAAAAAAGGCAAAGTTATATGTGGCGTCTGGAGTCTAGGTTTATTTTAAAAATTATACCTTTAAAGGTATAAAAATCACACAAGAATATAATATACACCCTTAAAGGTATAATGTAAATATGTTTTATTATATTGTACCCATAAAGGTATAGTATGAATAACTGGGATAGAACGAACAGTATCGCCCAATTTGTAAGGGATAGACGTAAAAAAGCAAAACTAACACAAGTAGAGTTATCTGATTTTACAGGTGTAGGGCTGCGATTTGTACGCGAACTTGAACAAGGAAAACCAAACTTAATGTCTGATAAAGTAAATCAAGTACTTTTATTTTTCGGACACACATTAACTCCAACACCTATAAGCGATGAGGCAAGGCGAAATATGGGTAAATAATACATTGGCAGGTATCCTAACTGAAGATGAGAATGCTTATAATTTTGAGTATGAAAAAACATACTTAGAAGACGAAAACGTTATACAAATTAGCGTAACACTACCATTACAAAAAGAAACTTTTAAATCTCTACATCTATTCCCTTTTTTTGATGGTTTAATCCCTGAAGGGTGGTTACTAGACATTGCACATAAAAATTGGAAACTAAATCCAAGAGATCGTATGGGATTATTATTAACAACATGCAGAGATTGTATTGGTAATATTAGCATTATAGAGAAAATATGACCTATTGCTTAGCCTGCCATAAAGAACTAAATAAAGGTGATACATATTATCACCAAAATTGCCTTGTAGATTTTTGGCAAGAAGATCCACCGGTGCTAGAACTAGATTATAAATTATCTCAAATCGAAGATTTAGCAAAAGTAAACGTTGCGCAACGTATTATTGTTACAGGGGTACAACCAAAGTTATCATTAGGTTTTACAGAAGAGAACGCTCAAAAAAGATTGACTATTGTAGGCGCATTAAACGGAAGGTATATTTTAAAACCACCATTCCCATTATATCCACAAATGCCAGAAATTGAGGCCTTGTCTATGCTATTAACACAAGCTTGTGGTATCGCAACAGTGCCGTTTTTATTAATTCCATTAAAAGACGGCTTATTAGCCTATTTAACCAAACGTATAGATCGTAATGCGAATGGCGAAAAACATCCAATGGAAGACGCTTGCCAATTTACAGAACGCCTAACAGAACATAAATATCGGGGTTCTTATGAGCAAATAGCAAAAGGAATTCTTCAATATACTCAAAATCCTTTATTGGAAACCGTAAAGTTTTATCAGCAAGTGATTGTATCTTTCCTAATTGGAAATAACGATATGCATTTAAAAAATTTTTCAATAATAGCAAACGATAATAAACATTATGAATTGTCGCCAGCTTACGATATGGTAGCAGTAAAATTGTTAATTCCAGACGATCCAGAAGAATTAGCCTTAAACCTTAATGGAAAAAAGCGAAAATTGAAACGTGAAGATTTTAATGAAGCCATGTTAAAAGCGCACATACCAGAAAAAGCCATAGAAAACCTTTGGAAACGAATTGAAAAAGGAATGAAAAACTGGAATGATTTGATTGACAATAGTTTTTTGAGTGAAGAGAATAAAAGTACTTTTAAAAGTTTAATAAACGATAGATTATCTCAATTAGATATGAATATTAAAACATTTTCTAAGGAGTGAAAAACAAGAAACACAAAGCTTTTAAAGGGCTTAAAATTAAATATATAGATAACAAATTAAAAAATAAATGACAAGCAACAACCAAAGAGCCGAATTACAGAATCAAATTTGGAAAATAGCCAACGATGTTCGTGGTTCTGTAGATGGATGGGATTTTAAACACTTTGTACTAGGCACCCTGTTTTACCGTTTTATTAGTGAAAATTTTAGCATTTACATGGAAGCTGGTGATGAAAGTATTAACTATGCCAATTTACCAGACCACGTTATCACACCAGAAATAAAAGTAGATGCTATAAAAACGAAAGGGTATTTTATCTATCCTAGTCAGTTGTTTGTAAACATTGCTAAAGGTGCTAACGATAATGAAAATTTAAATACAGATTTAGCCGCCATATTTTCAGCTATTGAAAGTTCAGCCAATGGTTACCCATCCGAAGATGATATAAAAGGCTTATTTGCCGATTTTGATACCACCAGTAACCGACTAGGAAACACCGTGGAAAATAAAAATAGCCGTTTAGCAGCCGTTCTTAAAGGGGTAGAAGGCTTAAATTTGGGTAAGTTTGAAGACAACCAAATCGATTTATTTGGCGATGCTTACGAGTTTTTAATCTCCAATTATGCAGCCAATGCAGGGAAGTCTGGTGGCGAGTTTTTCACGCCGCAAAGCGTCTCTAAGCTTATCGCACAATTGGCCATGCACAAGCAAGACAAAGTAAATAAAATTTACGATCCAGCAGTGGGCTCGGGGTCGTTGCTTTTACAAGCCAAAAAACACTTTGATAATCATATTATTGAAGAGGGTTTTTACGGACAAGAAATAAACCATACCACCTATAACTTAGCGCGTATGAATATGTTTTTGCATAACGTAAACTACGATAAGTTTCATATCGTATTAGGCAACACCCTAGAAAACCCACAATTAGGCGACGATAAACCGTTTGATGCCATTGTATCTAATCCGCCCTATTCTATAAAATGGAAAGGTAGCGACGACCCTACCCTTATTAACGACGACCGTTTTGCTCCTGCAGGCGTATTAGCACCAAAATCGAAAGCAGATTTTGCCTTTGTACTGCATGCCTTAAGCTACCTATCTAGTAAAGGAAGAGCGGCATTGGTGTGTTTTCCTGGTATTTTTTACCGTGGTGGTGCCGAACAAAAAATAAGAAAGTATTTAGTAAATAACAACTTTGTAGAAACCGTTATTTCCTTAGCACCCAATCTGTTTTTTGGTACCTCTATAGCCGTAAACATCTTAGTGCTTTCTAAAAGCAAAACCCATACTAAAACCCAGTTTATAGATGTTAGTGGTGAAGATTTTTTTAAAAAGGAAACCAACAACAACATACTTCAAGAACAGCATATCGAACAAATTATACACATGTTCGATTCTAAAAAAGAAGTAGCACACATTGCCACGACTATTGATAATACTAAAATAGCCGAAAACGATTACAACCTATCGGTAAGCAGCTATGTAGAAGCGAAAGACACCAGAGAAAAAATAGATATTACAGCCCTTAATAAAGAAGTCGCTATTACCGTAAAAAAAATAGACCAATTACGTGCCGATATTGATACCATTGTAAAGGAGATTGAAGCATGAGTTATTTAGAGGAATTATTGGAAGGTGTTGAAGTGGAATGGAAAGATTTTGGTGAGGTTGCTAAAATTCAAAGAGGTGCTTCGCCACGCCCTATTTCGAAGTTTGTCACTGATAATGAGAATGGAGTTTCTTGGATAAAAATAGGAGATACTGTACCAAACTCAAAATATGTTAAACAAACAAAACAAAAAATAACACTTGAAGGAGCTAAAAAATCAAGGGTACTGAAAAAAGGTGACTTGATTATGTCTAATTCGATGAGCTATGGTCGACCTTATATTCTTGATATTGAAGGAGCGATTCATGATGGTTGGGCTTCTATTAGTGATTTTGAAGATAAACTTAATACGGATTACCTATATCATTACCTTGCATCTGAAGTTGTTCAACACTACTGGTTAGGTAAGATAAATAGTAGTTCCGTCAGTAACTTAAATGCAGACATTATAAAGTCACTTCAAATCCCAATCCCATGCCCAGATAATCCAGAAAAATCACTCAAAATCCAAAAAGAAATAGTCCGTATTTTAGATACCTTTACCGAACTTACTACCGAACTTACTACCGAACTTACTACCGAACTTACTGCTCGTAAAAAACAGTATAGCTATTACCGTGAACAATTACTCACTTTTGATGATAGTGAGGTGGAACATCTACCAATGGGTGATGAAAGTATAGGTGAGTTTATTAGAGGAAAAAGATTTGTAAAAACAGATATGATTTCTGAAGGAGTACCTTGTATACATTATGGTGAAATGTACACACATTATGATACTTGGGCAGATAAAACAAAATCATTCGTTGGGAAAGAACTCGTAGAAAGAAAGAAATTAAGACGTGCCGAAAAAGGTGACGTTGTAATAGTAGCAGCTGGTGAAACAATTGAAGATATAGGAAAAGGTACGGCTTGGTTAGGTGAAGAAGGTGTGGTAGTTCATGATGCTTGCTTTTATTACAAGAGTGACCTAAACCCAAAATATGTAGCATATTTTACGCGCACAAGACAATTCCATGACCAAATTAAGAAACATATTCGTACAGGTAAAATTTCTGCGATTAATGCTACTGGTTTAGATAAAGCAATAATTCCTATTCCTTCACCAGAAGAACAACAACGCATCGTAAACATTCTTGATAAATTTGATGTATTGACTCAGTCAATAAGCGAAGGCTTACCCAAAGAAATAGACCTACGCAAACAACAATACGAGTATTACCGTGAAAAGCTGTTAACGTTTCCAAAATAGAGAATTAAAATGGCCTATAATCCCAAAATACATCATCGTAAATCCATCCGTTTAAAAGGATATGATTATGCGCAGGCAGGATTGTATTTTGTAACAATTTGCACACAAAATCGCGAATGTTTGTTTGGTGAAATTATAGATGGTGAAATGATTTTGAATGATGCAGGAAAAAATATTTTGAATGAATGGTTAAAAATATCAAACCGTTTCATAAACACCCAATTACACGAATTTATTTTAATGCCCAATCATTTTCACGCCATATTAGAAATTACCGTAGGGGAGACCCTCGTGGTCGCCCCAAATAAAACGATCGCCCCAAATAAAACGGGGCAACCACAAGGGATTGTCCCGACGATTGCCCCAAATAAAACGATTGCCCCAAATAAAACGGGGCAACCACAAGGGATTGCCCCGACGATAGCCCCAAATAAAACGATCGCCCCAAATAAAACGGGGCAACCACAAGGGATTGCCCCGACGATTGCCCCAAATAAAACGATCGCCCCAAATAAAACGGGGCAACCACAAGGGATTGCCCCGACGATCGCCCCAAATAAAACGGGGCAACCACAAGGGATTGCCCCAACAGATACGTTAGGCCATATATTAGGGGCATTTAAATCCATAACCACAAACGAATATATACGAGGCGTAAAAACATTGGATTGGAAACCATTTGATGGTAAATTGTGGCAACGAAATTATTGGGAACACATTATTCGTAATGAAAAGGCATATCACAAAATTTCTGAATACATTATTAATAATCCCCAAAATTGGGGAAAAGATAAATTAAAAAGATAAATGAGTACCTACAAAACCATAGCAGAATCTAATAACTTTATTGTTTTAGATAACTATACCAAATTCAATATACTAAATGAGCCATCTGCAGGCCACCAAACAGAAGCAGGTTTAGAAAAAGAACTCATAGAAGATTTACAAAATCAAGGTTATGAGTATGTAAAAAGCTTAACCACACCAACAGCCATGTTGGCAAATGTGCGTGTGCAATTGCAGCACCTAAATGCTATGCAATTTACCGACAAAGAGTGGGAGCGTTTTGTAATAGAATATCTAGATAAACCAAGTGATAACTTAGTAGATAAAACAAGAAAATTACACGATAATTATATCCATGATTTTGTGTTTGATGATGGGCATATTCAAAATATTTATCTAGTCGATAAAAAGAATGTGGTACGTAATAAACTACAGGTCATTTCTCAGTTCGAGCAAACAGGCACACATGCCAATCGTTACGATGTTACCATTTTAGTAAATGGCTTGCCATTAGTACAAGTAGAAGTAAAAAAACGAGGGGTTGCTATTCGCGAGGCATTTAATCAAGTACACCGCTACACCAAAGAGAGCTTTAATACCGAAAACTCCTTATTTAAATATCTACAGCTTTTTGTAATTTCTAACGGTACAGATAGCCGTTATTTTGCGAACACGGTACAACGCGATAAAAATAGCTTCGATTTTACCATGAATTGGGCAAAGGCAGATAATGCTTCAATTAATGATTTAAAAGATTTTACAACCACGTTTTTTGATAAACGAACCCTCTTAAACGTATTGCTTACCTATTCGGTGTTTGATGTTAGTAATACGCTATTGGTTATGCGGCCGTATCAAATTGCAGCAACCGAACGTATTTTATGGAAAATACAAAGCTCCTTTAATGCTAAAAAATGGGCAACAGCAGAAAGTGGTGGGTTTATTTGGCATACCACAGGCTCGGGTAAAACCTTAACCAGTTTTAAGGCAGCTCGTTTAGCAACAAAACTTGACTTTATAGATAAAGTGTTTTTTGTGGTAGATAGAAAGGATTTGGATTTTCAAACCATGAAAGAATACCAACGCTTTTCGCCAGATAGTGTAAACGGTTCCGATAGTACAGCAGGGCTTAAAAGCAATATAGAGAAAGCCGATAACAAGATTATTGTAACCACCATTCAGAAATTGAATAATTTAATGAAAGGTGAAAAGGACTTAGCGATTTATAAAAAACAAGTCGTTTTTATTTTTGATGAAGCGCACCGTTCCCAATTTGGTGAAGCACAAAAAAACTTAAAAAAGAAGTTTAAAAAATACTATCAGTTTGGCTTTACAGGAACACCAATTTTTCCCGAAAATGCCTTAGGTGCAGAAACTACAGCAAGCGTATTTGGTACAGAATTACACTCTTACGTGATTACCGATGCCATTAGAGACGAAAAAGTACTAAAGTTTAAAGTAGATTATAATAATGTACGCCCTAAGTTTAAAGGGGTGGAAACAGAAAAAGACTTAAATAAATTATCGGCAGCAGAAAATAAAACAGCCTTACTACATCCTGTGCGTATTACAGAGATTTCGCAATACGTTTTAAAACATTTTAGACAAAAAACACACAGAACCAAAGGAAGTAATAGCGGTTTTAACGCCATGTTTGCCGTAAGTAGTGTAGATGCAGCCAAATGTTATTACGAAGAATTAAATAAACTACAAAAAGACAGTGAAAAACCATTAAAGATAGCCACCATTTTTTCTTTTGCAGCCAATGAAGCCCAAGGCGCCATTGGAGACATACAAGATGAAACCTTCGAGCCTACCGCCATGGATGTGAGTGCTAAAGAGTTTTTAACTGCGGCAATCCATGACTACAATGCCATGTTTAAAACCAGTTACGGTGTTGAAAGCGGGGAATTTCAAAACTATTATAGAGAACTTGCTCAGCGTGTAAAGACCAAAGAAGTCGATTTACTAATAGTAGTAGGGATGTTCTTAACAGGTTTTGATGCGCCTACCTTAAACACCTTGTTTGTAGATAAAAATTTACGTTATCATGGCTTAATGCAAGCCTTTTCCCGAACCAACCGTATTTATGATGCCACTAAAACGTTTGGAAATATTGTAACCTTTAGAGATTTAGAACAAGCCACGATTGATGCCATCACACTTTTTGGTGATCGTAATACAAGGGATGTCGTGTTAGAAAAAAGCTATAAAGAATATTTGGAAGGGTTTACAGACATTACATCTGGTAAAGCACGTAGGGGATATGTAGAAGTGATAGAAGAATTAAAAGAAAAATTTCCTAATCCTGATAACATTGTAACAGAAAAGGATAAAAAAGAATTTTCTAAACTCTTTGGCGAATATTTACGTGTAGAAAACATACTTCAAAATTACGACGAATTCACAAACCTGAAAGCGTTTCAGTCTGTGGATATAACCGACCCTGTAGCTGTAGAAGCGTTTAAAGAAACGCACTTTGTTTCAGATGAAGATATTTCTGTAATGAAAGAAATAGAATTACCTGCAGAAAGAACCATTCAAGATTATCGCTCTACGTATAATGATATTCGTGATTGGTTACGACGAGAAAAACAAGGAAACGAAGCAGAGGAATCTGGTATCGATTGGGATGATGTGGTCTTTGAGGTAGATTTATTAAAATCGCAAGAGATTAACTTAGATTATATTCTGGAATTAATTTTTGATAACAATAAGAAATCTAAAACTAAAGAAGAACTAGTAGAAGAAATAAGACGTGTTATTCGTGCCAGTATTGGCAACAGAGCAAAAGAAAGTTTAGTTGTAGATTTTATTAATGCAACAGATTTAGATAAAATAAAAGAAAAAGCGACTATTATAGACGCTTTCTTTGAATATGCACAAAAAAAACAAAAAACAGAAGCGACAGTTTTAATTGAAGATGAAAGTCTTAACGAGGAAGCGGCGAAACGCTATATATTAGCATCTTTAAAACGGGAATATGCTAGCGAAAACGGTACAGAATTAAATTCGATTCTACCTAAAATGAGCCCTTTAAATCCGCAGTACTTAACCAAAAAACAAAGTGTTTTTCAAAAAATTGCTGCGTTCGTAGAGAAATTTAAAGGTGTTGGCGGGCAATTGTAAATAAGTAGTATAATTCAATCATAATAATAATAATATTTTAAAACTTCTTTTACTATGCTTTTGTATCTATAAATAGTATTATTTGTACCCCACATACTTTCTTAACCCTTATAAACAAAGGAAAGTTACATGCTGTATTGGAGAGTTATATCTTATTTTAAAAAAGTATTACAAATAAAATGTCCATATATCGTTTGTTTTATCAAATTCAAAAAATATGATCAATAGAAAAGCGTTTCTACTGCTCTCGTTTTTAGCCCTAGCATCACTAAGCCTAACCGCTCAAGATGGTTATTATCTTGATACAAAAGAGGCCAATACTGAACTTGCAGAAATTCCTGGTGAAACCATGGGACAGAAACTTGAAAGTCTGCTTTTCTGGTCGCAAGAAGAAAGGGAACGCCGCTTCCCAATCATGCACGCTATTTTCTCGAGCATTCCTATTCCTTCCGGTATTGACAGTACTCCGTTGAAAACACTTAAGAGCATGACGCCAAAGTGGGAGGACGACACGACCTTAGATACGTATATGGATGCCCATCATGTGCAGGGCGTTATCGTAATAAAAGAGAATCAAATTCGCCTAGAAAAATATGCCGATGGCAACAATAAAGAAACACTTTGGACATCTTTTTCCGTAGCAAAATCTGTTTCTTCAATGTTGGTTGGCGCCGCTTTAAAAGAAGGTGCTATTGAGAGTTTGGAGGATCCTTTAAGTAAGTATATTAAGGAGCTTAAAGGTTATGACTACGGAAAAGTGACCGTACGCCAATTATTAACCATGACTTCGGGCATTGATTGGAATGAAGATTATGAAGATCCAAACTCGGATGTCGGACAAATGTACAAGGCACACTGTCAAGGTACCGAGTCTCATATTTTGACTTATATGAAGCCCTTGAAATTTGCACACCAACCGGGGACGCATTGGAACTACAGTACTGGTGAAACTGATTTAGTGGGAATTTTGGTCCAGAAAGCTACAGGAATAAGCTTAGCGGAATATCTTTCTGAAAAGATCTGGAAACCCTTTGGAATGGAGCATGTGGCGTATTGGCTCGCCGATGAGTGCAGTAATCTAAATCTTGGTGGCAGTGGTCTTTCGGCGAGCCTAAGAGATTTTGCACGTTTGGGGACGCTTATGTTGGATGAGGGTAAAATTGGAGATGAAGAAATAATTTCAGAGAACTATATGAAAGATGCCACGTCTCTATTACAACACGTTAATGATGAAGGTGATGGCTATGGCTATTTATGGTGGCGTTTTAAAGATGGGAGCTATGGTGCTTTCGGAATTTTTGGCCAGATGATTTATATCAATCCCCATAAGAATCTTGTAATCGCCCAAATGGCAGCCTGGCCCAAAGCAAGTTCTAAAGAGCTCACCCAAGGCAGACAGGCTTTTATCGATGCCGTTCAACGCGTAATTGATTAAAGAGCCATTATCCCAGAACATAAGTTCTAAATTTAAAATCACGTTGGATTGTGGTTTTATGACTCCAAAACAAGTGTTCAATACTGATAACAACTACCGAGGTGAACAACTTCGTGTTTACCTGTTAAACATTTAAAAAATTCGATTTCTTTCAATCTGTTTATAACACTGGCTATCCTTCATTTTTTACGTTGACGGG
This sequence comes from Mariniflexile ostreae, assembly GCF_042427585.1. Classification (NCBI taxonomy): domain Bacteria; kingdom Pseudomonadati; phylum Bacteroidota; class Flavobacteriia; order Flavobacteriales; family Flavobacteriaceae; genus Mariniflexile; species Mariniflexile ostreae. The sequence continues at coordinate 99,353 of NZ_JBHMFC010000021.1, forward strand.
ATAGGAAGGACAAAGTTATCCATCCATGGCTGGAAGAAAGGTTTCATTCATCTAAATTCATAAAGGCATAAATTTCACAAACTTGGTTACCCTTAAAGATAAAGGTGGTTTTAGATGGCATAGGTCCTCCCATTTCTAAAATAGTGTAAGAGAATTGTCCTTTCATAAAATAAAGAAAACGCATAATACTTCACTAGAATCATCTGTGCTTAAAAATTTCACCTTATAACATTTTGATATTACCACAATATTACATTGTCACATCGGTATATTAAGATGCCATTATCATGTTTGTGTTATTGGTTTTTATGCCCTTGAAAACAAGGGTGTTACATAATAATAAAATAATTAAGTAGTAATATTGGAGTAACCTTGAGTTAATACACGAGCCATAGTTTTGTCGTCAATTATAAATACAATAATATAACACATGACTAGAAAAACTATTGCGCTATTCTTTACTATTTTTATTTTTTTGAGTGGGTTTGCTCAACACAAAAGTGGTATTATTTCAGGTAAAATTATTGATCAACAAGGTCGGCTATCTTTACCAGGTGCGACCGTTAGCCTAAACCAAGGAGAACGCCATACGATTTCTGATCAGATCGGGGATTATGAGCTTTTAAACATTCCAGCGGGCACCTATGATGTTACGGTTTATTATCTAGGTTTTGAAACGCACACTTCACAAGTTACAGTTATTGCTGGAAAAAATAGTACGCTTGATTTTATACTATCTACGGATTTGGAAAGTTTAAGCGAAATTGTAATAACTGGTGAGCGACTTAGGGGACAGGCCAAAGCGTTAAATCAACAAAAAAACAATCAGAACATCACGAATATCATCTCGTCCGATCAAGTGGGACGGTTTGCCGATGCTAACGTAGGTGATGCACTAAAACGGGTTCCCGGAATTACGGTACAAAATGATCAAGGTGAAGCCCGAAATGTCATAATTCGAGGATTGGCACCAGAATTGAATTCTGTTGCTCTAAATGGTGACCGTATTCCGTCGGCCGAAGGCGATAATAGAAATGTCCAGATGGATTTAATTCCTTCGGATATGATTTCGACGATTGAAGTGAACAAAACACTGACTCCAGATATGGATGCTGATGCTATTGGGGGCTCCATAAACTTAATCACACGAGCTTCGCCCAACGGCCAACGAATTTCGGCAACAGTAGCGGGCGGATATGCTCCAATTCGTGACAAAGGGAATTATACAGCGGGGTTGGTTTATGGTAATCGTTTCTTCGAAAATAAATTGGGTGCTGTTTTTAGTGCATCTTATAACAACAATAACTTTGGATCAGATAATATCGAAGCCGAATGGAAAGAAGATGAAAAAGGAGAGGCTTATATTGGCGAACAAGATATCCGAAAATATGATGTACAACGTATTCGTCGAAGTTTTGCTTTAGCTTTAGATTATCAGATTGATGCTAATAATACTATTTTTGCTAATTCTATTTATAACTGGAGAGATGATCGCGAAAATCGTTATAGACTTCGATACAGAAGTATAAAGCCTATTTATGATAATGAAGATAATATAACAGGGTTTAGCGGCGATATTCGTAGAGAGACTAAGGGTGGAATAGATAATGATCGAAATAAAAACTCGCGATTAGAAGATCAGCGAGTCCAAAATTATTCTATTGGAGGTACGCATTTAATTAATTCAAAATTGGATTTAGATTGGCAGGTCAATTATGCGTCAGCCAGCGAGGACAGACCTAATGAGCGTTATTTAAGTTTTCAGTCTAAAGGATTGACAATGCAACAGTATTTTAGCGATCCAAAGTTTCCTGTAGTAAGCGCTAATGGGGACGACATTGACACCTTTAAGTTAGAAAAGCTTTCAGAAAATCACAATTACACACAAGAAGATGAGATTGGTGCAAAAGTGAATATTCGTTTTCCGTTTTCCATTGTTGCAGACCAAAAAGGACGTATTCGAACTGGACTTCGTTTACGAATTAAAGAAAAAACCAGAGATAATATATTTTACGAATATGAGCCTCTTACAAATTTTGGAACTTTAGCAGATGTGCCCCATAATTACTATGATAACTCCAATTGGCAAGCTGGTTCACAATATACGCCGGGCCATTTTGCCGATAAGTCGTATTTAGGAAATTTGGATCTAAATAACTCGAGCTTGTTTGAAGGTGAATTGTCGCCTTCAGAGTATCTGTCTCAAAATTACAGGGCTAAAGAAACGATTACGGCGGGCTATGTTCGATGGGATCAAGATTTAAATGATAAACTCTCAATTATTACTGGGGTTAGAATAGAGTATACTGGCATCGATTATACTGGCAACTATATTATGGAAGAGGATGATTTAATTGGAGAGATTTCAAACACCAATTCTTACACTGATATTTTACCAAGTTTGGCTATTAAATATGATATTCAAGACGATTTAATATTAAGAGCTGCAATTACAACAGCATTGGCACGGCCTAATTATTATTCGTTAGCGCCTTACGTGAATGCAAGCTCAACAGAAAACGAAATTTCAGCTGGAAATCCGGATTTAGATGCCACTAACGCCACTAATTTAGATTTTATGGCCGAAAAATATTTTAAATCTGTAGGAATTTTATCAGGAGGTGTCTTTTATAAAAAGATGAGGAATTTTAGTTATGTTGCTAGGGATAATCAATATACTCGAGAGAAATTTACTGCTAGTTTTCCAAACCAAGACAATCCTATAGCTTCTGGCGATACCTGGAATTTTGTACAGACTAGAAATGGAGATAACGTTGATGTTTACGGATTTGAAGTAGCATTACAACGTCAGTTAGATTTTATTCCCGGCGAGTTCTTTAAATCCATGGGGGTTTATATAAACTATACGCATACCAAGTCTAAAGCTAAGGGTATTACCAATGAAGCTGGGGAAGAACGAACAGGTATAGATTTACCAGGCACGGCGCCCCATATGTTTAATGGTTCTCTGTCTTGGGAAAATAAAAGAGTATCCCTTCGTCTTTCAGCAAATTACACTTCTGATTATCTTGATGAGTTGGGCGGCAATGCATTTGAAGACCGTTACTATGATCAGCAGTTTTTCTTAGATGCCAATGCTTCATACCGAATAACCAATAATTTGCGTGTTTTTGCCGAAGCTAATAATCTTACCAATCAACCATTGCGCTATTATCAAGGCATTTCTAATCGCACGATGCAAGCAGAATACTATCAACCAAGATTTAATTTAGGACTTAAATTCGATTTATAAACCCTTACTATTATGACCATAAAAAAAATACATTTACTTATAGTTTTCTTTGCATTTCAAACACTTTTTGGGCAAGATTCATTTATTGAAAGCAAAAAAACAGCGGGATATAAAGGCGACTTTATCCCAGAATTACAAAGTACCAAAGACGGATTTAGCTTTTTAGTTTTAGGCGATTTCGGAAGAGCAGGCGAATACTATCAAAAGGAAGTTGCTAAACAGCTAGGAAATGCAGCTTTGATGCTGGACTCTGAATTTATCGTTTCGGTGGGAGATAATTTTTATCCAAATGGTGTTGCTAGCGTTTATGACGAACATTGGAAAGCTTCTTTTAACGATGTTTATACACATCCAGCACTTTATATCGATTGGTATGTAGCTTTAGGAAATCATGATCACAGAGGCAGTATTCAGGCACAGATAGACTATTCAGATATAAGTCGCCGTTGGAATATGCCGGCCACTTATTACAGTAGAACCTTTGAATTAGAAGACGGCAAAAAACTGCTTTTGGTTGTCATGGACACGAATCCGTTTATTCCAGGTTATCAAAACAATGAGTTAAAATATCCGAGATTAAAAGATCAAGATGCAGAACTTCAAAAACAATGGCTTATTGAAACTTTAGATACCGATGATAAAGCAGTCACATGGAAAGTAGTCGTAGGACACCATCCGTTGTATAGCGGCGGAAAACGCAAGAAGTCTCAAGATACCATTGATTTTGAAAAGCAATTTGCAGATGTATTTGACACCTATAAGGTGGATGCCTATATTTGTGGTCATGAACATGACTTGCAAGTCATCCGACCAAAAGGAAGATATACTACCCAGTTTTTATCGGGTTCAGGTAGCGAAACACGTCCTACAGGAGAACGTGAAGGCACTATTTTTGCCGCAGCAGAGCCAGGTTTTATGAGTTTTACGCTCAACGGAAAGACCATGCTGATTCAGAGTATCAAAGCACATGACAATAGCTCCGAGATTTTACATTCCATAGAGTTAAAAAAAGATTAAATGAAAACATTACTATATAAATTTTTAGCTTTCGGCTTCGTGATTACAACTTTAATAGCTTGTAAAGACAACCTCAATAAACCAGATTTAAACGCTTTAAAGCCTACCATAGTAACAGAGCAAACGCCTAATGACACGGATGATCCTGCGATATGGATTCATCCTACAGACCCTAGCCAAAGTTTAGTAATAGGAACCGACAAAGATGTTGATGGTGGTATTTATGCGTATAATTTAGAAGGTGAAATTGTCAATAAAGTCTTGAATTTAAAACGCCCCAATAATGTCGATATCGCTTACGGTTTTGCATACGGAGACCAAAAGATTGATATTGCTGTAGTTAGCGAGCGTAAAGCAAATAGTATCCGGGTATTTCGGTTGCCCGATTTATTGCCGATTGATAATGGAGGCATAAAAGTTTTTGAAAATGAAATAGAGAAAGAACATGATGAGCCTATGGGAGTAGCTCTGTATTCAAAAGACACGGATTCTGTAAGAAAGACATACGCTATAGTAGGAAGGAAATCTGGTCCATTAGAAAATTATCTATGGCAATATGAACTTTATACAGACAACGATACTATTGTAAAAGGCAATAAAGTAAGAAGCTTCGGAACGTATAGTGGAAAAAAGGAAATTGAAGCGATAGCGGTCGATAATGAGTTAGGTTATGTTTATTATGCCGATGAAACCGCGGGTGTACGCAAATATTATGCCGATCCAAGCCTAGATAATAATACAGAATTGTCTTTTTTTGCTCAAAATGATGCACAACGTGATCACGAAGGTATTGCCATTTATAAAACAGGTAAAAGCACAGGGTATGTTTTGGTTTCTGATCAGCAGGCCAATAAGTTTTTAATTTATCCGAGAGAAGGTTCGTTAGAAAGCAAGCACGACCATAAATTGATCACATCGGTTTCGGTGTCTACTATTGAATGTGATGGTGCTGAACTTACGCATGTCAACTTAGGAAAACAATTTCCTAGCGGCATGTTGGTTGCCATGACCAATGGTAAAGCATTCCAATATTATGATTGGCGATTGATTCAAGATGAAATTGATAAGGTTTTATCTAGTGTTAAATAATTGATTTATAACATTACAGGTTTAAAAATGACTTAGGTTTTTATGCTTAGGTCATTTTTTTTTAGATAGTTTCTAAAGGGGCGGAGATTTAACTGCAATGGCATTTATTCTGGAGTTGCTAACTTAGCCCGCATTTATAGTTAGGAATCATAAGGGAGATAACCCGTTTTAAAAAGATAGATAAGCTCTCTTTTGATTTGCATTATCGCATCATTAAATTTTCCTGTTTTAATTAGAATTGATTTCTAGTTTTATGTTTGGCTCTTGCTTAACGAGAAGCTGTGTTTTAGGGTCTCGATACTACTAGCACACATACCGATCTTTTTGAAGCTTATGCCAGTTCTCGATTTTGCCGCCACCCGTATAAAAACCCAATAGAATAATTCATTTTGAAAAAGTGTACTTTTCCGTGTACTTTTGCTGGATTTCCTTTGTTTTTAAGCATGAAAAAAGCGGTGTAAAACCGCTTTTTATTAACATTCCTGTTTGTAGCGAGAATGGGGCACGATCCCATGACCTCCGGGTTATGAATCCGACGCTCTAACCAGCTGAGCTACCTCGCCATAATTTGAGGTTGCAAATATAAAAACAATATTGGTGTAACCAAATATAAGTTACCTAAAATATTTTTAAATTTTGTGGTTAAACTTATCAATTAATGTATATATTGAGCAACATAAATTTTAGAATACTTTATGGAAGAGAAAATTAAGTTTGAGGTGGAATTTCCTATTCATGCATCCCCACAATTGTTGTATCAATATATTTCTACACCTTCTGGATTGTCAGAATGGTTTTCAGACAATGTAAATTTAAGAGGGGAGCTATTTACCTTTATTTGGGACGATAGCGAGGAACAGGCAAAATTATTAAGTAAAAAAAATGAGGAGCGTGTAAAATTTAGATGGCTTAATGATGATGAAGACAACAACAGTTGTTATTTTGAAATCCGAATTCAAGTGGATGATATAACCAAAGATGTGTCTTTAATCATTACTGATTTTGCCGAGGATGATGAAATAGATGAAGCCAAAATGCTATGGGAGAATCAAATTTCAAGTTTAAAGCAGGTTTTAGGCTCCGCATAATTCTAAATAGTATATTTTAAATTATATTTGTCCCACTTTCAAATAACAGTTAGTGGGATATTTTTATGATAAATTTTAACGGAAATCTTTCAGAGGAAAAAAATATAATATCGGTTGATAATAGAGGGTATAATTATGGAGATGCTCTTTTTGAAACCTTAAAAATAAGCCATGGTAAAATATTGTTCTGGGAGGATCATTATTTTAGGCTCATGGCTTCTATGCGTATTTTACGAATGGAAATTCCCATGAATTTTACCATGGAGTTTTTGGAAGCACAAGTGCAGGATACCATTGAAGCAAACCAACTATCTGGGAAAACTGCACGGGTAAAAATTATAGTTCACAGGCACGAAGGCGGGCTATACCTGCCAGAAACTAACGATGTTGGTTTTATCATAACCGTTAAAGAACTAGAACATGATTTTTTTATTATAAATGAATCTGCTTATGAAGTCGACTTGTTTAAAGACCATTATATTTCGCCAAGTTTAATATCTACTTTAAAGACGAACAATAAGGTGCTTCATGTGGTGGGAAGTATATTTGCCCATGAGAATCATTTTCAAAACTGTTTACTTTTAAATACCGATAAAAAAGTAGTGGAAGCCCTTAATGGCAACATTTTCTTAGTGAAGGGGAATGTTATTAAAACCCCACCACTTATCGATGGTTGCTTAAAAGGCATTATGAGAACCCAACTTATAAATGTAATAAAAACGCTTCCTGATTACAAATTTGAAGAAGCTTCTATATCGCCCTTTGAGCTTCAAAAAGCAGACGAATTATGGGTCACTAATGTTATTGTTGGTATTCAGCCCATTACAAAATATAGAAAAAAGGAATTTTCCAAAGACATTGCAAAGTTGGTTTTACAGAAAATGAATGTAAAAGCAAGGTTGAGTTAGTTGTAATTTGGGTTTTCTGGTGCGTTAGACCAGATACTGTAATCACCGCCCAATTCAATCATTTTTTCTTTCCAAAAAGATTCATAACTTTTCTCTATGATGTCTTTTTTGTAGGTGTTATCTGTAACTACCCAAGAATGGGATTGCAATTCGACTTCTAATTGGTTGTTCCCCCAACCTGAGTACCCTAGAAAGAAACGAATATCGGTCTCTTTAATATTCCCACTGCTAATAAGTTCGGCAACTTTATTAAAATCGCCGCCCCAAAATATACCTAGAGATATTTCTATACTATTGGGAATCAATTGAGGGACCTTATGTATAAAATAGAGGTTATCTTGTTCTACGGGGCCACCATTATATACTTTAAAGGCAGAAGCTTCTACTATTTCGGGAACTAAATCATTTATACTGTAACGTAAAGGTTTATTGAGAATAAAACCTATAGAACCCTCATGAGTGTGATCTGCTAGCAAAACAATAGAACGATTGAAAGACATATCGCCTATTATTGCTGGTTCGGCGATTAATAGATCGCCTTTTTTTGGTTTAGTTGTTATCATTTAATATGATATTAGTAACTAAATCTAATGTTTTTTTATTAAAAAAACAACATTTCGAGCTTTTTTTGTATAAAAAAAACCTTTTAGCCATACTAAAAGGTTTTTATATAATGAGGCTTTTAACCTTAGTTTACTGCATTTGATAAATCTGCGCCAGCTTTAAACTTAACAACATTTTTAGCTTTTATTTGGATGGTATCTCCTGTTTGTGGGTTTCTACCTTCTCTAGCAGCTCTTTGTGAAACTGACCAAGAGCCAAATCCAACTAAAGAAACTCTATCGCCTTTTTTCAAAGCGCCTTCAATTTCGGTAAGTGCACATTCTAATGCTTTCTTCGCAGCTGCTTTAGTAATGCCTGCGTGTTCTGCCATTGCGTCGATTAAATCTGTTTTGTTCATAGTATGAAATTTTAATTATTAAAAAATGGTTAAACGTTTTTGTTAAATCCTTTACAAATTTATACGGATTATGTAACCACGCAAGTAATAGCAAGGGAAATCCGCGTTTATGTTAATAACTTTGGCTATTTGTTAATAAAGCGAATGTATTTTGTCGATTATTTATAATATCAATAGCCATAAGGGTTTAGCGCATCTTGGCATCATTTTCAATCTGATATCCATTTAAAAGGGATTTTATATCCATGGTCCGTTTTCCAGGAAGCTTCATTTCTTTAATATAGATGTACCCATTAGGGGCGGCTACTTTTAAGTCATTTTTGCTGGAAACGATTGTGCCGTTTTTTAACTCATGCACTGTAAGTTCTTTTTCGGCGTCATAGATTTTTACATCCAAAGTGTCGTTTCCATTTATCAAGCTACACCATGCCGCTGGGTAAGGACTTAGGCCGCGAATTTTATTATAGATGTCGTCTATGTTTGCATTCCAGTCTATTTTACAGTTGTCTTTATCTAATTTGTAAGCGGTTTTTATATCTTCAGTTTCTTTTTGTGCTGTAGTTATAACAGCGCCTTCTTCTATTAAGCGCACTGTTTTTAAAACCAGTAAGCTTCCCGAATGCATTAATTTATCATGAAGACTACCAGCGTTTTCTGAAGGTTCAATGTCGATTTCTTCTTGAAGGATCATATCGCCCGTATCGATTTTTTCATCTATAAAAAAAGTAGAAACCCCAGTTTTGCTTTCACCGTTAATAATAGCCCAATTTATGGGGGCTGCGCCACGGTAATTGGGCAATAACGAAGCGTGTAGGTTAAAAGTTCCCAATTCGGGCATATCCCATACAACTTTAGGAAGCATTCTAAAAGCTACAACAACTTGAAGGTTAGCTTGTAAGGCTTCTAGTGCTTTTAAAAAATCACCGCATTTTAAATTTGTAGGCTGTAAAACGGGTAAGCCTACAGATTTAGCGTATTGTTTAACGGCACTTTCATTAAGTTGCCTACCTCTACCGGCGGGTCTATCGGGTGCTGTTATAACGCCCACAATAGTATAGTGGTGCTCTACTAAAGCTTTTAAAGTGCTAACGGCAAAATCGGGCGTACCCATAAATACAATTCTTAAAGCCTTGGTTTCTGGATGCATATTTTCTTTATCAGTCATTTTATAAATGATATAATTTATAGGTGTTCTTATTTGTGATTGCAATAATATTATGTTCGAGCATAAGTTGCAATATATTTTGAATCTCTTTTTCAGAACAGTTTAATTTTTCGGTCAGGCTTCTGGACGATAGGTCGCTGTGCTCCAGTAATTCGATGATTTGTTTGTTTAGAGATTTTTGAGGTTGTGGTTGTGTTGGTTTTTTAGATTGGATGCAAACCGAGCAAATGCCACAGGGCTCGATATCGGTTTCTCCAAAATAGGCGAGAAGTTGCATGCTTTTACAAACAGCATCATTTTCAACATATTCGAGCATAGCTTTTACCTGTTGCTGTTTTAGCGTGTTTTGTTCCTTAATTATAGATGCAATTCTATTAATGGTTTTGTCATCTTCTCGTGGTTCTATAAACGTAATTTGTGCGTCTGTATTGGCCAATTTTAAGGCTACAATAGCGTCTGCCTCCAGCTTTGTTAGAACTTTTATAATATCGGTTTCAGGAACTGAAGTTTTGTCGGCAATACTCTTAGTGCTTATTTTAGTTTCGTGCTCAAAAATGCCACCGTACATTCTTAAAATGGTTTTCACAATGAGACTGATGTCTTGATGGGTATTCAAATAGTGGAATAAAGACGAACTGCTAATGGTAAATTGTAGCGTGGCTTGATTGTTAAATTGTTTGGATAGCGTAATGATACTATTTCTATCCAATAGTTGTAAAGCGTTATAGCATAGCACACTATTAAAGTTATAGGTTTTACAAAAGCTATTGAAATTAAAGGCTTGCGTAAAATATGCGCCCTCCCCATAGGGAATCTGAAAATATGCACATAGTTTTTTGTACACTTGCTTAATAAAATCGACTGTAGGCAAAACGTTTAAAAACTGATTCTGGATTAAGGCTTTGTCACTCTCATTTTTTAAAATTACAGCAAACGCTTTTTCGCCATTCCTGCCCGCACGCCCAGCTTCTTGGAAATAGCTTTCCATGCTTTCCGGTAACGTTAAGTGGATAACGGTCTTAACATCAGGTTTATCAATTCCCATACCAAAAGCATTGGTGGCAACCATCACTTGTTTTTGGTTATGGAGCCATTGCTGCATGTGCTGGTCCTTTTCGGCATTGCTTATCCCGCCATGGAAATAGGTCGCACTAATTCCTTTGGACTCTAAAAGCCGACTTAAATCTAGTGTCGCTTTTCTGTTTCTAACATATATGATAGAAGGGGCATTGTATTTTTTTAAAATGGTTTCAATACGGTAATATTTATCGTTTTCTGTAAAAACAATATAAGCCAAATTCGCTCTGTAAAACGATTGTTTAAAGATTTTTGGATTTATAAAGTCGAGTTCTTTAACAATGTCTTTTACAACCTCTGGCCTGGCAGATGCAGTAAGCGCAATTACATTTACATTGGGCTGTAATTGCCTTAAAAGCGTAATGTTTTTATAGGCTGGTCTAAAATCGTTACCCCATTGCGAAATACAATGGGCCTCATCTACCGCAATAAGGTTTACGGGCATTTGTTTAATGCGTTCTTGTACCAGTTCTTGTTGTAAGCGCTCGGGCGATAAGTATAGAAATTTATAGTTGCCATAAATACAGTTGTCCAAAAGCGTATCTAATTCCTGAAAGGAGATGCCGCTGGTAAGGGCCATGGCCTTTATGCCTTTATTATTTAAAGCTTGTACTTGATCCTTCATTAAGGCAATAAGTGGAGAAACAACAATACAGATACCGGGTTTGACCAAGGCAGGAACTTGAAAGCATAATGATTTTCCTCCTCCGGTGGGTAAAAGCGCAAAGGTGTCTTCGCCAGCTATCGCGGCATTTATAATGGCTTCTTGTTGAGGCCTGAAGTTCTTGAACTTCCAGTACCGCTCTAGTATGTTTATAGGATGTTCCATGTTTATAGGTTGAGGCTTTTTAAAATGAAATCCACACGGTTTTCAACGGTATCAAAAGGCACATCAATTAAAGGATATTGGTGTTTTTGATATGTGTTTATTAAACAATCATGAATTTCTAAAGCTTGGTCAAAACCTTCATAGCGTTCGGTATCTGTGGTGTAAATGGCCTCCCATGGTTTTAGCATGAAAACGTTATCATACACATGGGCTTGGCATACTTCTATATAATGTGATGGATAGCTTTCGCCTATATAATCCATGTAGGCTAGAATATCGGGTAGACCTCTATCTAAAAAAACCACCTCTTTATTTAGTAAATGCGCATCTGTATATTGTTTTAGGCGTCCTTTTAAAAGCAAATTGCTAAATAATAAGGGCTGGGTTAAAAACAACTGCGCAATACCTTCTTTTTTAGCTTTAATAGTGATGGAACGAGAGATTTCTTCCCTACAGGCGTAGCCTCTTTTAGCCAATGCGCTTATTAGCGTGGACTTTCCAGAACCAGGCCCCCCAGTAATTACAATCTTTTTTATGCCCAAGTGTTTGATTTTAGTTGTAAAAATCGGAATTTAGCGGCGATAAAAAAAATAGAAATGAATCTGTATATTTGTATCATATAAAAAAAAGATGAGCACACCTCCAAATTCTGATGAATTTTACGAAAAACTGAAAGGACAATTGTACGAAACCGCAAGTTGGCCTTCTGAGTACCTATATAAGTTTATTATAAAATCCGACCATTCGAAAATGGCTGTTTTAGAAGCTGTTTTCGATAATATGGGAGCCGTTATAAAGAAAACTAAGTCTAAAAACGGGAAATATATTAGTGCATCTATAAGTTTGTCTATGCCAAACCCAGAGGCTGTTATTGAAAAATATAAGGAAGTTACAGAAAAAGTGGAAGGGGTGATTAGTCTTTAATTTTTTTTTGTATTTTGCGCAAGCATTACAACTACATGTGCACCAATTTTATAACTGTGCACCAATTTATAACTCTACACACATTTTGATAGACGAATTAGAATACAATACTGAGCGTGAGCATTTAATTATTCCTGAATATGGTCGCCATATGCAGAAAATGATTAATTACGCAAAAACTCGTGAAACTAAGGAAGAACGGGAAAAATTAGCAAAATCCATTATTGCTGTAATGGGAAATCTACAACCGCACTTGCGTGATGTACCAGACTTTCAGCACAAGCTTTGGGATCAGTTTTTTATTATGGCCAATTTTGAATTGGATGTGGATTCCCCATATCCAAAACCATCAAAAGAAGCGTTGGAAGAGCACCCAGAACCGCTAGAATACCCACAAAACTTTCCTAAGTATCGCTTTTATGGCAATAATATCAAAACGATGATAGATGTTGCAAATACTTGGGAAGAGGGCGATTTAAAAGAAGCGCTTATCTACACCATCGCTAACCATATGAAAAAGTGTTTTTTAAATTGGAACAAAGACACCGTAGAAGATGAGGTAATCTACAATCATTTATATGAGCTTTCTGAAGGGAAAATAAATTTAAAAAATTCAGAAGAAGATTTATCAGATGCATCTAGCTTGATGCGTGCTAAAACTAAGTTTTCTAATACCAGTAACGTTAGTAAAAAAGCATATCATAAAAAGCCAATAAACAACCGACAAAGAAAGCGTTACTAATAATACCGTATGGGAACATTCAAGATAGAAGGGGGCCACCAACTTAAAGGGAGCATCCAGCCTCAAGGTGCCAAAAACGAAGCATTGCAGATTTTATGTGCTGTTTTATTAACACCAGATTTAGTTACTATTCATAACATTCCAGACATTGTAGATGTTAATAAGCTTATTGGCCTTTTAAAAAAACTAGGGGTTAAAGTCGAAAAATTAGCTAAAGGAAGTTATACATTTAAAGCCGATGCGCTTAATTTAGACTATCTAGAATCGCCTCAATTTAAGGAGGATGGACGCGGATTACGAGGTTCTATTATGATTGTGGGCCCTTTATTGTCTCGTTTTGGTAAAGGGTACATTCCAAAACCAGGAGGGGATAAAATAGGGCGTAGGCGTTTAGATACGCATTTTGAGGGCTTAATTAAACTAGGCGCAACATTTCGTTACAATAGAGAAGAACAGTTTTATGGTGTTGAAGCTAAAAAACTTAAAGGAACGTATATGTTGCTTGAAGAAGCTTCGGTAACAGGCACTGCAAACATTGTAATGGCTGCTGTTTTAGCAGACGGGCAAACCACTATTTACAATGCCGCCTGCGAACCTTATTTACAGCAATTGTGTAAAATGCTGAATAGAATGGGGGCTAAAATTAGTGGTGTGGGCTCTAATATGTTGATTATTGATGGTGTTGAAAACTTAGGAGGAACAGACCACACGATGTTGCCAGATATGATTGAAATAGGGAGTTGGATTGGATTGGCAGCGATGACTAAAAGTGAACTGACCATTACTAATGTGTCTTGGGATGATTTAGGCCTAATTCCAAATGTGTTTAGAAAATTAGGTATAACGGTTGAAAAACGTGGTGATGACATCCATATCCCTGCCCATAATGATGGCTATGAAATTCAAAATTATATAGATGGTTCTATTTTAACCATTTCTGATGCTCCATGGCCTGGGTTTACACCAGACTTACTTAGTATCATACTGGTTGTGGCAACACAGGCGAGAGGTAGTGTATTAATACACCAAAAAATGTTTGAAAGCCGTTTGTTCTTTGTAGATAAGTTGATTGATATGGGCGCAAAAATTATTTTATGCGATCCGCACCGTGCAACCGTAATAGGGCATGATTTTAAATCGACGCTTAAGGCGATGACGATGACTTCTCCAGACATCCGTGCAGGGGTGTCCTTGCTTATTGCGGCCCTTTCTGCAAAAGGGACGTCTACGATTCAAAATATCGAACAGATAGATCGGGGGTATGAAAACATTGATGAGCGCTTAAGAGCTATCGGGGCACGTATAGAACGGGTAGAGTAATATTTATTTCATATGGCTTCAAGAACACAAAGGGTTTGGTTTTTATTATTAAAAACAGACCCTAATATTAAAGGTCTTATATCGTTATTTTCTTCTGGTTACCTTTTTATATAAATTTTATTTAGTTGTTTTTATATAAAAACATCTGCTTCGTTAATTTAATTTCTTCAACGGGATTTATATTTTCTTAATCGGCAGCGCCATTTAATTTTTTTTAAAGGATTTTAATCAGAACGTATAACGACTACTTGCTTTTAGATAAAGATTAAACAGACTTATAGTGTTATGAAAAATCACCTATTTGGGGCAACCATACAAGAGCGTTTTGTTTTAATTTTTATTGGGAAATACAACATGTTGATAACTCCCTATATCTGGCAATGCAACTCTGTTAACGCCTAAAATATCCTGGGGCACTTGAGCAGAAAAAGAAGTGTTTCCTTTGTTTATGGCGGCAGATTTAGCACCAATAAGGAGTTGGTTCTTGTTTGCATTTTTAAAATCGGGGTCTTTATTAAAAATATTTTGTTCGTAATGTGCCGTGTTGCTCACATCGTAATTAGCGCCTATTAAACCGCCATTGCTATTCTCCATCCGTATTAAGCAATTGGTGAATTTAAAGTTGAAGGCTATGGTCTCATCTTCAACTTTATCCAATAAAATTTCTGGGGTATCGTTTCCATAAATAATACAGTTGTTAAAATTGGCTTGAGATAAATGTGCTAATGTTGCCGTATTGCTTTCATTTACATTAAAATTATTCAATAATACAGCAGGGAATTGTCTAAATCCATTGCTCCAGTAATTGGTTATGGTGCAATGCGTAAAATTATACTTTCCACCAAAGGTGCCAGCAAAAGAAGAGAGTCCCGCGTTATTTATTATCACATTTTCTGCTGTTATAGAGCTGTTTCTGCCCATAATTCCAAAATTGCTCGAATTGTAAATTTGAGAATTGGTGATGGTTAATTTATCATTCACATTATTAGCATTACCATCGCATAAAAGGCCTACCGATGCGTTTTTTATGGTAGCATAATTAATATTATGGTTTATACTGCCTTTAAGAAGCCAAATAGTACCCCATTGGCCAGGAATATCAGAAAAGCCAGGTTGTAAGCGGTCGCCTTCAAAAATTACTTCGTTTTCTAGTAAGTCAGGATTAGTGCTTGGGCTGCCGTTTACCTGTAGCGATGCGCCTTCGCTTACAATTAAACCCGAATCGTTATGGAAATGTATTCTAGCGCCAGCATCAATGGTTAGGGTTTCGCCATGGGGTACTGCAGCATAACCATAGATAACATAGGGTTTTTTATTTGTGAAAGTTAATTCCGAGGGTAGTAATTCCCGCCCTTGTAATTCGGTATCAACTATTTCTCCTCCCATATCGAGACTTAGTGTCTCAATAACCTTTGTGGTATGATCTCTGTTGGGATATATAAAAACCGCATCTTTAATTAGGGTAACCAGTGCTACTTTTTGTTGCTTTATTCCGGTGTCAAATGTAATGGCATCGGTATATAAAAATTGGGGTTGGGTAGTGGGGAGGGTTTTAATGTCGACGGTGGTTTCAATAAAAACAAAAAGGCTGTCTTTAGAAAGTAGCTCCACATTCTCAAAAGTTTTTCCAGATTGGCCATCCACATTTAAACGGTAGCCCGAATGTTCTCCCAAGCTTAAACCTACATGGGGTATAATAATATCTTCACTACTGTTGTTATACACTTTTAATGTGTAAGTGCTAGAACCAAGGGTGGAAAATACAGTATCTAAATATACCGTGTCTCTAGAAAATTCGAGGTTGCCTTTACTTGATGAAAACTCAAAATCCTTTCTACAGGAACTCCAAAGCAATAAAAAACAAAGACAAATAAAGAAGTATAGGGTACGTTGCATAATATTTTAAAATAAAGTCTAAAAATATAACTTTTGATGGTATCATATCTTAAAAACGCACTTAATTACATAGTAATTATTCTTTTTTTGAAGACTCTAAGCTGGTTTTAAAGGTTTTGCTTAAGTATAATAAAGAATCTAGTAAGATAAATTGGTTTGCCTTTTTAAGCAATTTGGTATTTAAGCCTTGAGCATCGCAATAATCAAAAAATAAAGGTTTAAGAGCCTCGGTAATGTGTAAATTTTCTTTTAATAATGTTTTATTGAAAAAAGAATCCTGCGAGAATAAGGAGTCGTATGTTTTGTAGTTTATAAATGTAATAGGGTTTGTTTTTGGCTTCTTCTTTTTTAAAAGCATAACGGTTTCTTCTACAACTGCAAAAATATTAAAGCCTCCTCCGCTGGGTAAAGGCTTATATAAATGGGGATTACGCTTCATGTCTTCTTTCAAATTTAAAGACACCTGCTGGGTATAATCTATGGGGTCAAAAGCTTTGGGTTTTGCGTCGGTGGTTAAGCGTACTTCTCCCAATGCATTCACTTCTTTTTTTAGTTCTATAACCAAAACATCATTAAAATCTGTTTTTGAAAGTTTTATATGTTTATCATGGTGAAATAGCGATTTAAAGTGAAGCGAGTCACCTACCGATGCCTTCATCGTAAAAGTGCCCTTCTCATTTGTGAAAATAGTGTTATTTTGGGTGCTGTTGATAACCTGGGCCCCTTTTACGGTAGATTCACTATCGAAAATTTTTCCAGTAATGCTTTGTGAAAAAATAGAGCAGGGGAGAAGAAATAAGAAGATTTTAATCTTTAACATTATTTTGAATACGATTGTTTGATCCAAATTAGTTTAGCCCCTTAATAGTTCGGAGTGATATTTTAAATTTGAAAACCCATATATTTGAGATATGAAATACAGGAAATGGACATTAGAACAGAAGTTAG